>JBJMIY010000090.1:0-8179 GCA_045806605.1 Rubrobacteraceae bacterium | reverse complement strand
CGCATGGTTATCCGCCTCTCCCGAGGCACCACGACAACCTTCCTCTTCTCCTCGACGCCAATCAGCTGCGACAGGTTCATCCCGAGCCCTTCTGCGACCTTCGCCGCGACAACGAGCGTCGGGTTCTTCTCGCCGCGCTCGAGCTTGGAGATCATGGCTCGACTTACCCCCGACCGCTCCGCGAGCACCTCCAGGGTCCACCCCCGCTCTCGCCGTAAGGCCCGTACTCGCTCCCCCAACCGCCCGGAAGAGACCTCCTCGACCAGCGTATGCCCGGTTGCCGTATCGTCGTTCATTTTGATAGAAATCAGTCTATCATGATAGAAATAATCGCATTCGTGGTAGCCGCTGCGCCGTTCGTGGTAGCCGGGGTGGCGTTGCTCGGGATGAGGTTGCCGGCGGCATGGGCTGGGTTAGCGGCGCTCGCCGCGGCGCTCGGCGGGGCTGTGGCATGGCCTGACCTGGACGCTTCGGGCCTTCCGGTTGCGTTCGTGGATGGTTTGGGGACCGCGGGGGCGGTGCTCTACGTGCTCTTCGGGGGGCTTTTGCTCTACAACGTGCTCTCGGCGGGTGGGGCGATAGAGAGGGTATCGCGTTTCCTCGGTAGGCTTGAGCCCGAGAAGGATGCGCTAGCGGTCGCGGTGGTAGTTGGGGTAGCGCCGTTCTTCGAGTCGGTAACGGGGTTCGGGGTAGCTGTGGTGATCAGCGCCCCCATACTGCTGGCGGCGGGGTTCTCGCCGCTGCGGGCCGCGGTCCTCTCCAGCTGGGGCCAGTGCGCGGTGCCCTGGGGCGCACTGGGAGTGGGCACCGTTATCGGGGCCGACCTTTCGGGGATGAGCTTCGAGGCGCTATCCGACTGGAGCGCCGCTCTCAGCCTCCCCCTCTTCCCTGTCTACGCGGTGGCAGCGGTAGCGCTGGCCGGCGGGTGGCCGAGTGTTCGGCGGCGCGGGATCGAAGCTCTTGGTCTCGGACTACTCGCCGGGACAGGCACGCTGCTGGCGAGCGTATACACGGTGCCCGAGCTCTCGGGAGCCGCCGGTGGGCTCGCGTCTACCGCCGGGTTCCTCGGCCTGCGATGGCGCCAGTTTCGCGGACTGGACGTCCCAGTGCGGGCGCTCCTGCCATACGGGTTCCTGCTCGCGCTGCTGCTGGCGGTCAACGGGATCGCGCTAGTAAAGACGCTTGCGGAGGACCTCGGTCCGGTCTTCGTCGGTCCCGGTTTGCCGCTGCTCCTTTCCAGCGCTTTCGCGGCGGCGCTCCTCGGGCTAGAGGGACGGGGAGTGGCCACGGCAGTGGCAGGAACCTTGCGGCAGTGGCTCCCGACGGCGGGCGCAGTGCTCACGTTCGTCCTCGCGGGGCAGGTTGTCGCGAGCTCCGGCGCGGCGGCGATTCTTGCTTCGGGAGCGACGGTGTTCGGCGGAAGCTATCCGGCGGTGGCGCCGGTGATCGGAGCACTCGGCGGGTGGCTCACGGGTTCGAACGCCGCGTCCAACGCGCTTTTCATGCCGCTCCAGATCGAGGCCGCGCGGGACCTTGGAGTCTCCGAGCCTCTGACCGCTGCAGCGCAGAACGTATCGGGAAGCCACGCCAGCCTGCTCGCGCCGCAGCGTGTGATCCTGGCCGCAACGGCGACGGGGCTGCTCGGGCGCGAGGGCGACATCACCAGGGCAGCGCTGCCGCCCGTGGCCGTCTGCGTCGCGATCTTGGGCCTCATCGGACTGTGCGTCCGCTAAGGCGCTTCGCGAGAGGCTTCTGGCGCCGGCACATTCACCTGAAGCCTTTTTGTCACCAGTCGTAGGCTTCGGGGCGACGGTTAGCGAGCGCCGGGAACTCGGCGCGGAAGCGGTCGAGGAAGTCAAGGTCGAGCGTCGCCAGGGCGTGACCGTCATGGTCGGGGCACGTGGCGAGTACCGTTCCCCAGGGGTCAACGATCATGCTCCGCCCGTACGTCCAGCGCCCGTCGGCCTTCTGCCCCCACTGGGCCGGCGCTACGACGAAAGCCTGGTTCTCTACGGCCCGCGCGCGCAGTAGCAGCTCCCAGTGGTCCTTGCCGGTCTGCAGGGTGAAGGCAGCGGGGACGGCCAGTATCTCCGCGCCGCGCAATGCGAGGAGGCGGTAGAGCTCGGGGAAGCGCACGTCGTAGCAGACCGAGAGCCCCAGGGTGGCAGCGCCGGCCTTCGCGGTCACTATCTCGATGCCCGGCGCGATGTTCGCGCTCTCCAGGTACTCTCTGTCCGAGACCTTCACGTCGAAGAGGTGGATCTTGCGGTACACCGCCGTCATCTCCCCTGAGGGATCGAATAACGTTGAGGTGTTGGACAACCGCCGCGCGTCGGGCTCGCCCTCCAGGATCGAACCGCCGAGCAGGTATATGGCGAGCTCGCGAGCCAGGTCCGCCATAAACTCCGTCGTCGGACCGGGGACCGGCTCTGCATTCTCACGGTAGACCTCATCGAGGCCGTGGCAGCTCCAGAGCTCCGGCAGCGCCACGAGATCGGCGCCCGCGGAGACGGCTCCTCTGATAAGCGCCTCCGCCGTTACCTTGTTCTCCTCTTTGTCAGGCGTCGAGGACATCTGGATCGCCGCCGCCCGGATCTTCCGACCGTCCATCAAGCTCCTCCTTCTAGCGTAGCCTCAGACTAGCACGCCAGACCCTTCGTTACGGCGTGTCCCAGAGCGCAGCCTCCAGGACGTTCTCTCTATCGAGCTCCCGCAGCCCCAGATAGTGCCGGGCCGTTTGCAAGACGGCTTCCAGAGGCGCGAGCCCGACGAGCTCCGTGGACTCAACCGATGAGCCGTGTTCGAGCGCTGCTGCCCTTACGGCTTCGAGAGCTACTGGCATCGAGGTCTTCTGCAGGTCCGTCAGGTTCATCGAGACCTGCGCCCTGCCGCCAACCTCCAGCCCGAGCGCCTTGACGCCAGGCAACCCGCCATCGCGCTCCCGCACCTCCCGGGCGATGGCTCTGGCCACCTCGACGTCGTCGGTGTCGAGGTAGGCGTTGAAGGCGACGAGGAAGGGACGAGCGCCGACGGCCACGGCTCCCTTGCGGGGGTCGAGCCCTCGCGGGCCGTAGTCCGGTTGCCAGAGTGGGTCTTGCAGGCGCGCGGCGATACCGTCGAAGCCGCCGCGCCGCACGTCGGCGAGGTTGCGCCGGTGTGGGCCGGTGGCCGCGGCTTCATAGAGGTAGACGAGGAATCCGAGGGCCCCGAGCCTCTCCCCCACCTGGCGTGCCAGGCGAGTAGCGTCATCAAGCGTAGCCCTTTCCAGCGGCACGAACGGCAGCACGTCGAGCGAGCCCATCCTGGGGTGCTCACCTGTCTGCGAGGTGAGATCTATCTCCCTGGCGCAGGCCCCGGCCAGCGCGACGGCTGCCTCCAGGACGGCTGTCTCCTCGCCGGCGAAAGTAAGGACGCTGCGGTTGTGGTCGGGGTCGGAGTGAAGGCCGAGGATCCGGATGCCCTCTACGGGCCGGACGGCGGCGACGATACGCGCGATCCTGTCATAGTCGCGCCCCTCGCTGAAGTTGGGGACTGCTTCGAAGAGCGGTGGTTTCACGGAGGATCTAGGTCGCGCCCAGGGCACGGTCGAGGTGGACGGCGGAGCTTATGAGGGAGAGGTGGGTAAGGGCCTGGGGGAAGTTGCCCAGGGCCTCGCCGCCGGCCCCGATCTCCTCGGCGTAGAGGCCGAGGTGGTTGGAGTAAGAGAACATCTTCTCCAGAGCGAGGCGGGCCTCGTCGAGGCGGCCAGCCTGTGTCAGGCACTCGACGAGCCAGAAGGAGCAGAGGCTGAAGCTGCCTTCATCGCCCCGGAGGCCGTCTGGAGCGGCCTCCTCCGTCTTGTAGCGGTCCACGAGCGTGTCGTAGGTGAGCTCTTCCTGGATGCTGTCGAGGGTCGAGAGCCAGCGCGGGTCGGTCGGCCCGACGAACTTCGTGAGGGGCATGAGGAGGAGCGAGGCGTCGAGGGCGTCAGAGCCGTAGTACTGGACGAAGCTTTTCTTCGCCGGGTTCCAGCCCTTCTCTATGATCTCCTCGTAGATCTTGTCCCGCTCGGAGATCCAGCGCCCGTCACCCGCTGGAAGCCCTCGCTGGCGAGAGATGCGCCCAGCCCGCTCGAGGGCGACCCAGCACATGACCTTGGAGGATACGAATTGCCGCCTGCCGCCTCTGACCTCCCAGATACCCTCGTCCGGTCTTTGCCAGTTGTCGCTGAGCCAGCCGAGTATCCTGCGAAGGTTCTGCCAGAGGTCGTGATCTAGAGGTGCTCCATGCTTGTTGTAGAGGTACGCCGCATCCAGGATGGCCCCGTAGAGGTCTAGCTGGACCTGGCCGAACGCGGCGTTGCCGAGCCGTACGGGACGGGAGTTCATGTAACCGGAGAGGTGGTCGAGCTCGGTCTCCGAGATGTCCTCACGGCCGTCGATGCCGTAGAGCGGCTGGAGGAGGCCGTCCCAGTCGCACTCGCAACGGCGCCTGAGGTAGTCCATGAAATTGCGCGCCTCTTCGTCGAACCCGATGGAGATGAGAGCGTAGAGCGTGAACGCGGCGTCACGCAGCCACGTGTACCGGTAGTCCCAGTTGCGCTCGCCACCGATCCTCTCCGGCAGGCCCATCGTAGGAGCAGCGACCAGCGCCCCGGTCGGGTCGTAGACCATGAGCTTGAGGGCGAGCGCCGAGCGGTGGATCTCCTCCCGCCACCGTCCGCGGTAGGTGCTCTTCGAGAGCCAGCGCCGCCAGTAGACGAGCGTGCTCTGCAAGAGATCCTCGAAGTCGCGCTCGGAGAGCGCCTCCCCAGGGCCCTCACCCTCCTCGGCTTCCGCCAGTACGAACGTGACCATCTCGCCCTCTTTCATCGTGAAACGCCCCCCGGCGGCCCCTTTCGGTCTCTCCTTCAGCGGAACTTCCGTCGAGAGCCTGAGGGAGACGTGAGTCGAGCCCTTCGACGCGAAGAAAGCCCCGCTATCTCCGATGGAGACGTAGTGCTCCTTGCGAGCGTAGTCGAAGGCCGGCCGGCACTCGACGTCGAAGGTCATCTTGCCGCGCACGACGCGCACGTTGCGAACCAGCCGGTGGCGGTCCCCCGGGCTTTCGAGGATGGACATGAAGTCTATGATCTCGGCCATACCCTCTGGGGAGAGGAAGCGGGTGAGCAGCACGTTGGTGTCGGGAAGGTAGAGCTGCTGGCTGCGGGCATACTCGACCGGTCCGAGCTTGAAGTGTCCACCCTTCTCGTCGTCGAGGATAGAACAGAAGACGCTCGGGGAGTCGAAGGCCGGCAGACACAACCAGTCTATGGTGCCGTCTCGCCCCACGAGCGCCGCCGTGTGGAGGTTCCCCACGATCCCGTGATCCTCTATGGGCAAATAACCCAACTCTCACCCCTAATCTCACCGCCGTCGACTTTCCAGACACGATTTTACCGGCTAAGTGGCGTGATCCGCTCCTCTGGGCCGGAAGTAGATGGGAGATGACCGAAACTGGTGGTGCGAGGAGGAAGGGATCTAATGCCGCTCCGCGCTCGCCGCGGTTTCTGCGAAAAAGCTCGTGGGTATACGATACATTGCTCGCGTTACGATTCGTAGCAAGCTAGCGCATGGAGGTAAATCGTGGAAGAGATGCTAGGCGGCACCAGGATCACCTACCTCGGACACGCCACATTCCAGTTCGTGACCGCGGGTGGCGAGCAGATCATCATAGACCCCTTCCTCACGGACAACCCCCAGACTCCCGACGAGCTGAAACGGATAGGTGACCTGGACACCATTCTCATCACCCACGGACATTTCGACCACTTCTCTGACGTGATGCCGCTCATAGGGCAGACGGGCGCCACTGCGGTCGCCAACTTCGAGATCTTCGCCTACCTCCAGAGGGAAGGCGTAGAGAACGCGATGCCGATCCAGAAGGGCGGCACGATAGAGGTCGGGGGCATCAGGGTAACCGCGACCAATGCGTTCCACTCATCGAGCATAGCCCTCGACGACGGCAGCCTCATCTACGGCGGCGAGCCCCTGGGGTACGTGATCGAGTTCGAGAGCGGCTTCAAGCTCTACCACGCGGGGGATACCTGTATCTTCGGCGACATGCAGCTGATCGGGGAGCTCTACCGGCCGGATCTGGCACTCCTGCCTATCGGCGACCAGGTGGTGATGAGCCCTTTCGAGGCCGCCCACGCCGCGAGGCTCCTCGGAGTCCGGCATGTCGTCCCCATCCACTACGGGACCTTCCCATTCGTACCAGGCACCGCCGAGGAGTTCCAGCGGCACGTGAGCGAGGTCGCACCCGGCGTCACCGTACACGTTATGAAGCCCGGTGACGACCTGGCGTCCTAGCCGGTCAGCCCCTCGGCGTACCGGGGGCTACATAGTCGCGGAAAGGACTACCAGGAGAGCTGACCTCGCCGCCTCCCCCGTAGCCCCCACTACGTCGCCGCCGATGCCGCCGAATGCCCTGCGTGACAGCCGCAACCCGGCCAGTGCCGTCAGCGGCACCGGGACAGCTGCGAGCAGAGCCGGTGTTCCAAGCGGCAGGAGCAGGAGCGGCGGGCCGAGCAGGGCCAGCGCCACCCCGGCCGTCCCGCCCCAGCCCGTGAGGGACCGCACGAAGGGGACCGAGGACGAGTTTGCCTCGGCGGGCTTGCCGAAGGCCAGAACAAGGAGCATCGCAGAGCGGACCGAGACCTCCGCAGCGAGCAGAGCAAGCGCCGCGCGGGCGGGAGTATGATCGGTCAGCGAGATCAGCGCCGCGAGCGCCGGCGCGTAGACCAAGAAGAGCGCCCCGATCCCCCCGACGCCGACGCGGGTGTCCCGTAGCACCGCCCGGCGTCGCTCCGGATCTCCTCGCACCATCAGGGCATCGCCCACGTCGAGTACCCCGTCCGTGTGGTGTAGGCCCGCAGCGAGCAGCACCGCTCCGAGCGCCAGCGTGCTGGCTACACCTTCGGGCAGCGCATAGCCAAGAAGGACCAGCGCCGCTCCGGGCGCACCCGTAAGGAGGCCGACGAGCGGCAGGAGGTAAACGCTCCGAGCCGCATCGTCGAGGGAAGCGCTGCGGGCGGGAAACGCGGTGAAAAATGAGATGAGCGCCCGCAACTACTTGACCCTCATCCCGATTCCGGCCACGCAAAGATGGACCTCCTCGGCGGCTGCAGCGGCCCGCTGGTTGGCGAGTCCGAGCAGATCCCTGAAGGATCTTCCCACATCGCTCTCGGGAACAACGCCGAGCCCCACCTCGTCGCTCACCAGGATCAGGGACGCCCCGAGCGCCGTCGCGCCCTCGAGGAAGAGATCCAACTCCTGCAGTGTTTCCTCTTCTCCGCCGGGCATGCGCGCCGAGATCCACAGGGTAAGGGAGTCGAGCAACACCGCTTCCCACTGCTGCGCGGCCTCGAGGACCGCGCCGAGGTCTCCCCCCCCGAGCTCGAGAATCCCCCACCCGCCCGGCCGGGCCTCGCGGTGGCGCCTGACGCGCTCTTCGAGCTCCGGGTCCCGGCTCACGAGGGCAGTGGCGACGTAGAGCACGCTCTCGCCTCCCAGGACCACAGCCAGCTCCTCTGCGAGCGCGCTCTTACCGCTGCGGGCGCCGCCGAGGATGAGCGCGCGGACGGCTACAACTCCTCCCGGATCCAGGCCAGCAGCCGCTCGTTCTCCGCCGCGCTCCGCACTGCCACTCTAAAGTATCCCGGTCCAAGCCCGAGGAAAGGCTCGCAGCCCCGGACGAGAACCCCCCTCCGGGCCAGCCGTCCGGAGAGCCCCTCCGGACCACGGACCAGCAGGAAGTTGGCCACGCCTGGAAAGGCCGTCAGCCCCGGCAACGCTCCGAGGCCCTTGAGCAACTCCTCGCGCAGGCGCGTCACCCCCTCCACGGAGGCGTCCACGAAGCCCTGGTCCTTGACGGCCACGGTGCCCGCAGCGGCCGCGACCGCGTTCACGGGCCACGAGGGCTGAAAGCTCTGGAGGGACCCGGGGTTTGCGCACACCAGGCAGCCCAACCGCAGGCCGGGCATCCCGAAGAACTTGGTGAACGAGCGAGCGACGTAGAGGTCTCCGTCTGCCTCCGCCACGACGCTGATTTCGGGCGCGAAGTCGGTGAAGGCCTCATCTACCAGGAGTACCCCGCCTTTCCCGAGCACCCTGTCGGCAACCTCGAGAACCTCTGCCCTTTCGAGAGCATCCCCAGTCGG
>JBJMIY010000089.1:0-7781 GCA_045806605.1 Rubrobacteraceae bacterium | reverse complement strand
CGACCAGCAGGATCGCCGCTACCGCGGCAACCCATGGCAGGTAAGCCCTTGATCTCCTGACGAAGTCGAAAGTCATAACCCTCCTTTTGGGCGTCCCCTGGGGCACCCGGTCTCATGCTTACAGGGGGTTTATACGCAGTGGAGGTGTCAACGGTTGGGCGCCACGAGAGAAAATGGGTGGCGTGGCCTACTCTTTCTCGCCTCTATTGAGGAGGCGACGTATCAGGTAGGCGGCCAGGACGAGAATGAAGAGAGCGACGATACCGTAACCGAAGGACTTCGCGACTGCCAGGAGTTCGCTCCAGTAGGAGCCGAAGACGTAGCCGACGAGCGTGTAGGCGACAGCCCACACGGCAGCTGCCGAGAGGTTGTAGGGTAAGAATTTGTAGTACTTCATCCTGCTCACCCCGGCGAACAGGGGTGTCATGCTCCTGAGGCCCGGCCCGAAGCGGCCGACGAAGACCATCTTGCCGCCGTGGGCCTCGAAGGAACGCTCGACCTTCTCCAGGGTTCCCTCGTTGATCAGGAAGTGGAGGAAGCGCATCTTGAGGACGCGGCTGATAAGGGGCCGCCCGCCGATCCGCCCGATCCAGTAGACGGCGTTGTCCGAAACCAGAGCGCCCGCGAAGCCGGAGAGCATCACCAGCGGGAGCGCGACCCTCCCGAGGTTGGCGAACCATCCCCCCGCAAAGAGGACCACGTCGCCCGAGGCCGGCAGGCCGAAGTTGTCGAGCGCCGCCCCGATAAAGATCACGACGTACCCGTGGGCGAGCAGCAAACCCGTAACGAAGCGCAGGATGCCCTGGGGCGAATCTGGGATGGATGCGATGAAGTCCGCAGGGTTAGGCATGAACCGACGATTTATACCACGCCGCCGGACGTCTTCCCATGCGGCGCGGTTGACGCGCGCGGGGGCCACGGCTATGCTGCGCTGCTAAGCAGGGGGCGAGGGGGCGCAGGAAGCCGGTGCGAGTCCGGCGCGGTCCCGCCACTGTAACCGGGGAGCGAACCCGAAAAACGAGCCACTGCCGCGGCTTCGAGCCGGGCGGGAAGGCCGGAGGCGAGCGTAGATCCGGGAGCCAGGAGACTGGACCTTCGCCCGCAAAGATCCGGCCGGGGCGAGGACCCCGAGAAGGAGGTTCTTGTGGAAAGGGATTTTCGACGCATCTCTCTTGGGGAGGTGCCGCTGTGGAGCTGGTTGCTGACGCTCCTCCTCCTGGGGATGCTCTTCACCCTTCTCTTCGCCAGCGGGGACCTGCTCGTACCGCTGCTCGGGCACTCGGCGGGGGTAGCCAACTACCTGCACGAGTTCGCCCACGACGGGCGTCACCTGCTCGCAGTTCCCTGCCACTAAAGAGGACGGACAAGTGATAGCGCTCTACCTGCGCCGGGGCATGGCGGCCGGGTTGCTCGCAGGCCTCCTTGCGGGGCTCTTCGCCTTCGTTATCGGAGAGCCGCTGCTCGACCAGGCGATAGGGCTTGAGCACTCGGCGCACACGCACGAAGGTGAGGAAGTCTTCAGCCGCTCGACCCAGAAGGTCGGGCTGTTCTTCGCCACGGGGTTCACGGGGGTGTTCGTCGGAGGGCTGTTCGGGCTGGCGTTCGCGTACTTCCGCGGTCGCCTGGCTTCCGAGAGCGACTGGACCCGCAGCCTCTCTCTCGCGGCGGCGATCTTCGCCGGGGCGGCTTTGATCCCCTTCCTCAAGTACCCGGCCAATCCTCCCACGGTCGGAGAGCCCGCCACGATCGGAGCCCGCACGTCCGCCTACTTCGCGATGGTCGGGCTCTCGCTGCTGGCGGTCCTGATCTCCTGGTACGCCTCTGGTCTGCTCCGGAGACGGGGGGTGAGCACCCCCGTGCGCCACGTAACCGTCGGTCTGGGGCTGGCAACCGTCGTAGCCGCACTGTTCCTGATACTCCCCGCTACCGCAGATCCCGGACATTTCCCGGCCGGCCTGCTGTGGAGCTTCCGGCTCTCCTCTCTCGGCACCCAGCTCGTCCTGTGGACGGGGCTCGGGGTGCTCTTCGGCGCTCTCTGCGAGCGGTCCGGCCGGAGGGACACGCTTTGAGGGGGACCCTGCTCGTCGCCGGGACGCACTCCGACGCGGGGAAGAGCGTCGTCGTCGCCGGCATCTGCCGTTGGCTCGCCCGTGAAGGGATCAGGGTCGCGCCCTTCAAGGCGCAGAATATGGCGCTCAACTCCTTCGTGACGCGCGAGGGGGCCGAGATAGGCCGCGCCCAGGCCGCCCAGGCCGCCGCCGCCCGCGTCCAGCCCGAGGCCGCGATGAACCCGGTGCTCCTGAAGCCCTCGGCGCGCGACACCCAGGTCATCGTGCGCGGCAGGCCCTGGGCTACGGCCAGCGCGAGGAGCTATCAGGGGATGAAGAAGGACCTCCTGCCTGTCGTTCTGGAGTCTCTGGAATACCTCGAGAACCGCTACGACGTGGTCGTCTGCGAGGGCGCGGGGAGCCCGGCGGAGATCAACCTGCGCCCCTACGACCTCGCGAACATGGGGCTGGCTCGCGCCGCAGAGATACCCGTGATCCTTGTAGGAGACATTGACAGGGGCGGGCTCTTCGCCTCCCTCTACGGGACGCTGGCACTGCTTTCGGCGGAGGATCAGGCGCTCGTCAGCGGCTTCCTCGTCAACAAGTTCCGCGGCGACCAGGCCGTGCTGGCGCCGGGCCTGGAGGAATTCAGCCGGATAACCGGCAGGCCTTTCCTCGGGACGCTGCCTTACGTGGTGGGGCTCGGGCTCGACGGCGAGGACTCGCTCGCCCTCGACGAGAAGAGGGAAGCCAGGCCTCCGCTCGGGAGGGACGTCCTGCGGGTCGCTGTCGCGCGGCTGGGCAGGATCAGCAACTTCACCGACTTCGACGCCCTCGCTCACGAGCCCGGCGTCTTCGTATCCTTTACGACCTCGCCGGCAGAGATACTCTCCGCCGACCTCGCGATAATCCCCGGAACCAAAGCGACAGTCGCCGACCTCGCGGGGCTGCGCTCGCGTGGCCTGAGCCGCGCCTTCGAGGAGCGCGCGCGGCGCGGCCTACCGACCATTGGCGTCTGCGGCGGCTACCAGATGCTTGGGGTGCGTATCGTGGATGGGATCGAGAGCGGAAATGAGGCGCCCGGTCTCGGGCTCCTCCCCGTCGAGACCGCCTTCGAGGAAGAGAAGATGCTCGGGCGTCCCGCAGGGCGGGCGCCGCTCTTCGGGAACGCGGAGGTGTCAGGGTACGAGATCCGTCACGGCAGAGTCCACCGCCGCGGCGGTGAGCCCCTCTTCGTCGGAGACGGCTTCGATGAAGGCTGCTGGACCGGCGCGGTCTTCGGGACCTCCTGGCACGGGGTGATGGAGTCCGACGCCTTCCGCAGGAGCTTCCTGCGCTTCGTCGCGAGCGAGCGCGGCCTCGACTGGACGCCCGGCGAGGAGTCCTTCGCCGCCGCCCGCGAAGCGCGGCTCGAGCGCCTCGGGGACCTCATCTCCGAAAACGTAGACAGGGACGCGCTGCTGCGTCTGATTGTAAACGGGCCGCCGGGCTTCGGGCGTCAGCAATGGTACCCGGACGACCCCGCGCAAGAAACGCCCCCGAGCGGAAAGGTCGTGGCGTCCGCCTCACCCACGCTCGCGGCGCCCCTCCGACGGCGCGGACGGACCAGATCTGAGGGCTGATGTCTGACACCTTTTTATTCCTGACGACTGCGGACACCGAGATCCTTGCCGCCGCCAGGGCGGCAGAGTTGTTGCCGGAGGATTTCCCCCGGGTCCTGTGCGCGAACCCCGCGATGCTCGAAGACGCCGGTGCGTTCTTCGACGAGGTGCTGCCGGAGACTCGCGCGGTGCTTGTACGGCTGCTCGGCGGACGCCGGGCCTGGCCCGAAGGGCTCGAGGAACTCCGCCGCCGGTGCGAGCGGCTCGGGATACCGCTCCTCGCCTTCGGCGGGGAGGCCGAGCCCGACGCCGAGCTCACAGCCCTCTCGACTGCGCCCTCAGGCGCGGTGGCCGAGGCGTTCGAGTACCTGAGGTGGGGTGGGGTCTCCAACACCGCGAACCTGCTGCGCTTCGTCGCGGACACCCTGCTCCTCGAGGGCTACGGCTTCGAGCAGCCCGCGCCCGTGCCGGAGCTGGGCGTCTACCACTCGCGGCTCCCGGACGGCTCGGCCCTGGAGGACCTCGTTGCGCTGCACGACCACGACCGCCCGACGGTCGGTGTGATCTTCTACCGGACTCACCTCCTCGGAGGAAACACCGCCTTCGTGGACGCGCTCGTGGATGCGCTGGAAGAGGCCGGCGCCAACGCGCTACCCGTCTATTGCTACTCGCTGCGTCCCGGCGCGGACGGGAGTGTGCCGGCGCTCGAGCTGCTGAAAAGTCGCGTGGACTGCCTCGTTACGACAGTGCTCGCTAGCGGGGGCTCGAACGCCGCGGACGCGCAGAGTGGGAACGGATCGGAGGGTTGGCTCGAGTGGGAGGTTCCGGTGCTCGAGGAGCTAGGGGTGCCGGTGGTGCAGGGAATCTGTACGACTTCTTCGCGCGAGGCGTGGCTCCGCTCCGACGCCGGGCTCTCGCCGCTCGACACCGCCTGGCAGGTGGCCATACCGGAGTTCGACGGCAGGATCGTCTCCGTCCCCTTCTCCTTCAAGGAGCGGGTGGAGGCAGATTCTCCCGTCGGAGCATCTCTGAGTCTCTACGAGGCAGACCCCGAACGCACGCAACGCCTGGCGGGCCTCGCGGCCCGCTTCGCTCGCCTCGGGCGCACCCCGAACGGGCGGAAGAAGGTGGCTGTTCTGCTATCCAACTATCCGACCAGGCACTCGCGGGTGGGCAACGCCGTCGGTCTCGACACCCCGGCGAGCGCCGTCCTGTTGCTCCGTGCGATGAAGGACGCAGGATACGCGGTGGACGGCGCTCCCGAGGAGGGGGACGCCCTGATCCACGCGCTCATCGGCGCCGGGGGGCACGACCTTGAGTTCCTCACGGAGGAGCAGCTCGGGGGAGCCACAGGACGGCTGGACGCAGTGCGCTACGCGGAATGGTTCGCGCGCCTCCCGGAGGAGCTCAAGTCCAGGGTCGAGGAGCACTGGGGGAAGCCGCCGGGCGAGCTCTACGTGGACGGCGGGGAGATCGTGGTGTCGGGACTCGCCTTCGGGAACGTCTTCATCGGCATCCAGCCTCCCAGGGGGTTCGGGGAGAACCCCATCGCCATCTACCACGACCCCGACCTCCCGCCGACGCACCACTACCTCGCCGTCTACTGGTGGATCATCGAGGAGTTCGGCGCAGACGCCATAGTACACCTCGGCAAACACGGAACGTTGGAGTGGCTCCCGGGCAAGTCCCTGGGGCTCTCCTCTGCCTGCTCCCCAGACGCCGCCTTGCGTGACGTGCCGCTGTTCTATCCGTTCGTCGTCAACGACCCGGGCGAGGGGACGCAGGCCAAGCGGCGGGCGCACGCGGTCGTGGTCGACCACCTCATCCCCCCGATGACCCGGGCCGAGACCTACGACGACCTGGCGAGGTTGGAGCAGTTGCTCGACGAGTACTACCAGGTCGAGACGCTCGACCCGTCGAAGCTTCCGGCCATACGAGCCAGGATCTGGGAGACGTTGCGCGACGCCGAGCTGCACAGGGACCTCGGCGTAGAGGAGCAGCCCGAGGAGTTCGGCGACTTTTTGAACCACGTGGACGGCTACCTGTGCGAGATCAAAGACCTCCCGATCCGGGGCGGCCTGCATACTCTGGGCAAGCCCCCCGAAGGCGAGCCCATGCGGCACCTCCTCGCCGCGATCCTGCGCCTCGGCGCCGGCGATGTCCCCGGCCTGCGCCGTGCCGTCGGAGCAGCCTTCGGCCTCGACGAGCGCTTCCTCACCGAGAACGGGGGCGCCAGGATGGTGGCCCCGGAGCAGCTCGTCGCCCGCTTCCCCGGCGCGGCCGCAACGGCTTCGGACCTGGTCGACCGTCTGGAGGAGGCGACGCAGACCCTCCTCCTCGCGATGGAGGAGCGCGGCTGGGAAGCGGAGGCGGCTGAAGAGGTCTGCGAGGAGGTTCTGGGTATCGTTGACGCGGGCGTCGCGCTCTCGTTGCGCTTCGCCGCTACTGAGGTCGTGGTGCGCCTCGCTCGCACGCCGGAGGAGATGGGGAACCTGCTGGGAGGTCTTTCGGGAGGCTACGTGCCGGCTGGACCGTCCGGGTCGCCGACGCGCGGGCTGGTGAACGTGCTGCCCACCGGCCGCAACTTCTACTCCGTGGACCCCAAGGCGCTGCCTTCGAGGCTGTCGTGGGAGGTCGGGCAGGGGCTCGCGGACGGCCTCCTGCGGCGCTATCTGGAGGAAGAGGGAAGGTTTCCCGAGACGGTGGGGATCGTGGTGTGGGGCACGGCGGCGATGCGCACCCAGGGCGACGACGTGGCTGAGATACTTGCGCTTCTGGGTGTGAGACCCCTCTGGAACGAGGAGTCGCTGCGGGTGACGGGCATCGAGATCATCCCGCCGGAAGAGCTCGGACGTCCCAGGATAGACGTCACGGTGCGTATAAGCGGCTTCTTCAGGGACGCTTTTCCGAACCTGATCTCCCTGATGGACGACGCCGTCCGCGCCGTAGCGGACCTGGAAGAGCCTCACGACGTGAATTTCGTCAGGAAGCACGCCGAGGAAGAGAGGAAAGCGGGCGCGGACGGGCGCCGCTCTACGACGCGCATCTTCGGCTCGAAGCCGGGCGCCTACGGGGCCGGTCTCCTGCCGCTCATAGACGCCCGCAACTGGCGCGACGACGAGGACCTCGCCGAGGTCTACGCCGTCTGGGGCGGCTACGCCTACGGTAAGGACCTGAACGGCGTTGAGGCGCGGGAAGCGATGGAATCCAACCTGCGGCGCACAGAGGTCGCGGTAAAGAACGTGGACAACCGCGAGCATGACCTCTTCGACTCCGACGACTACTTCCAGTACCACGGGGGCATGATCGCCGCCGTCCGCGCCCTCACGGGCCGCAGCCCGAAAGGGTTTATAGGGGACTCGGCAGATCCCTCACGCCCGAGGACGCGGAGCCTCTCCGAAGAAGCCCGCCGCGTGTTTCGCTCGCGCGTCGCTAACCCGAAGTGGATAGAGGCCATGCAGCGTCACGGCTACAAGGGTGCCTTCGAGCTCTCCGCCACCGTTGACTACCTCTTCGGCTACGACGCCACTGCCGGCGTGGTCGAAGGCTGGATGTATCGCGACGTGACCCAGAAGTACGTCCTGGACGAGAAGGTGCGGGACTTCATGCAGGAGTCCAATCCCTGGGCCCTGCGCGCCATCGCCGAGCGGCTCCTGGAAGCCGCCGAGCGCGGCCTGTGGTCAGAGCCGGACCCCGAAGACCTCGAAGCGCTAAAGGCGGCGTACCTGGAGAACGAAGGGATGCTGGAGGAGGGACCCGCGTGAGCGCTCCGTACCCCTTCTCCGCCATCGTCGGCCAGGAGGACCTGAAGCTAGCCCTGCTCCTGAACGCCGTCTCCCCGGAGGTCGGGGGCGTGCTGGTCCGGGGCGAGAAGGGCACCGCCAAATCCACGGCCGTGCGGGCTCTCGCGAAGCTTCTGCCCCCGATCAGGGCCGTCGCCGGCTGCCCCTACTCCTGCGACCCGGAACAGCCTAACCCCAGATGCCCGGCGGGGCCGCACCCCGAAGCCGCGCCGGTCGAGGAGCGCCCGGTGCGGCTTGTGGAGCTGCCGGTCGGGGCGAGCACGGACCGTCTGGCGGGGACTTTGGATATCGAGAAGGCACTCGCCGAGGGCAAGAAGGCGTTCGAGCCT
>JBJMIY010000088.1:0-7937 GCA_045806605.1 Rubrobacteraceae bacterium | reverse complement strand
TAACGGGAGCTGCGCCAGAACCGGACCCTGATGACCTTCGCCGGCGGCGGACAGGTGCGCCGCATCGCGTATAACCCCCGCCACTAGTCCCGATCGCCGAACAGTCGGCGTCGCCTCGGATAGATAGAGCGGCGCTCTAGTCTACAATATGCAGTCGCCGGCTTGAATTTGTATAGTGCCCGGCGAGACCATGCGGAAGAGGACGTAGGATTTTGAGCGACCAGTTGATCATCGCGGGTTTCCACCGCAGCGGCACGTCTGCGACCGCCCAGTTGTTGCATCGGGCGGGCCTGTTCCTCGGCTACGAGTTGCTCGAGGCGCTCCCCTCGAACCCTTACGGGCACTTCGAGGACAGGGAAATAGTGGACCTCCACCACCAGATCTTCATGGACAATGACATGACCTGGCTGGTCGGGGAGCCATTCCTACCACTGGTGAGGGGGCCTCGCTGGCAGTGCATGCGGCAGATAATCGAGCGCCGGAACTCGGAGCAAGCTTTGTGGGGCTTCAAGGACCCGCGGGCGAGCTTGTTCCTCTCCCTCTGGAAGTACCTCCTTCCGGACGCCAGGGTCCTGCTCGTCTACCGACACTTCTCGGAATCGACGTACTCGCTGAGCCAGCGCCACTCCTCCAACCTCTTTACGGGCGAGGGGAACGCCTACATACACGAGCGGTTCTGGGAGGAGCCGGATCTAGCGCTGCGGATGTGGCTGGTGTACAACAACGCGCTGCTCGCCTTCGCCCGCGCTTACCCGGAGGACACCCTGGCCGTGTCGCTGGACATGATCCGGGACGGCTTCCCCGTCGTCTGGGCCATAGAGCGGCGCTGGGGGCTGGGCCTGAGAGATGTGCCCGTGGGAGAGACCTACGATCCTCGCATAACCGGCCGTCGGACGAGGCGGCAACCGGTCTCGGACCGGCGCCTGATCCCGAAGGTGGATGCGGCCTGGCGGGCGCTAGAGGACCTGGGCAAAGAGACTGAGAAGATGCTGGTGCAGAAGGAGGCAGCGGTTGTCGGAGAATGACTTCTACACGCCGACCGACCTGGACATGCTGAGGATGGAGAACGAGCTGCTGGCCTTCGAGGTGCGCTTTCTCAGGGCCCGGCTGGGCTGGCCGGGGAGAGGCTCCGGCTCTTCCCCGTCCCTGACTCGCCTGGCCCAGCTCGAAGAAGCTGAGAGCGATCTTGTGCTACTGGTCAGGCGTATGTCGTCCAGTCCGCTTGGCCCGTTCTTGCGGCTAAGAGGGGAGTTCAGGACCCTGGAGGAGCGCTACCTCTCGCCGGAGGCGCAGGAGGCGTCGTCCCGGGACCGGCTGGCGTACCTGGAGCTGGCGGAGCAGGACCTCGTCTTGTTGTTGCAGCGGATGGGGAGGGGGCCGCTAGGCCGGGTGTTCAGGCTCAAGAGGGAGTTCCGAACCCTTGAAGAGCGGTACGTGTAAGCACCGATGGGCGTGGCTGCTTCAAACGTCGCCGTCGGCCATCCGGTCTTCTACGCCGGTCGGTTCGTGCACCGGGTAACCGGCCTGCCCGAAGGGTGCGAGCTGCTCGGCGACTGGGACGTCCTCCCCGCCCGACTAGCCGCCGCCATGGAGCGTGCCGACACCCTGGTGGTGCTCGACCCGCTCTCGTTCCCTTTCGAGGCCCTGACCGGGACCCAGCAAGACGTCCCGCTCATCGTGGTCCTTCCTTGGGAGCTCGACGTGGACACCCTCGTCGCAGTCTTCGGCGAGCCTGTCTTCGCGCGCCTGGGATTCTTTGACCGCGTGGCGACTCCGGAGTCGAGCGTGTGGGAGCTGCTGTGCCGGAGGTACGGCTGGGCCGAGAGCCAGCGAGTCCGGATCGAAGGTTCCAGCCCCGAGGAAGCGGCGCGGGAGATAGGGATAGTGCTAGAGGCGGAAGCGGAGGTGCCGGAGTTCTTCGGCAACGGCAGCTACGAGGCGAACCGGTACTGGAGCGAGCGCGGCGACGCGCTTGCGGGGTCGATGCCGCACCGCGCGATCTGCAGCGTGCTGCTTGGCTCCAACTTCAACAAGGCCATGCACCGGGTGCAGTGGACCGCGCTCGAACCGCAGTTCGCAGCCGCGCGTGGCGCCCGCGCCGAAGACATTCCCTTCGATGTCCTCGAGGTCGGCGCTGGTATCGGCCGCTGGGCGGCGAGCTTCGATCCCGCCGGGACGCGCTACTGCGGGGTGGACATCAGCGAGGGCATGGTCGCCGCCGCCCGCGCCAACTTCCCGCAGAGGAGCTTCGAGCAACTCGGGCCCGACCTCGGCTTACCCTACGAGGACGAGAGCTTCGACCTGGTCTTCTCCGTGACCGTCATGCACCATAACCCCACGCCGGCCAAGAGGACTCTGCTCTCCGAGATGTGGAGGGTGGCGAAGCCGGGTGGACGCCTCCTCTTCCTCGAGGACTTCGTCACCGGGGGATGGTCGGAGAAGTCAACGGTGTATCCCATGTCGGTGCTCGGGTTCGTCGAGCTGCTCCTCGAGGCGACGGCCGGACGTGTGGTCCTCGAGCACGTGGAGTCGCTCCGGTACCCGCACGACGACTGGGTGAGGGATGGGATCATCGCCGTCTCCAAGCTCGGGGTGCCGAAGAAGTGGTAGAGGAGAAGGTCTTTATACTCTCCAACGACGTCGTCCCGAGCCTCGGGATGCCCGTCGCCGCGCCGGGCCTGCGGGCGTTCGGGCTCGCTGAGGGCCTGCGCGCCAACGGTGTAAAGGTGAAGACCCTCGTCACCCGCGGATTCACCGACCGCCAGTGGCTGCGGTTCGGCCGGTCCGTCCCGCACCCGACGGCGCCCCACGCCGAGGTCGTCAGCGCGCGGCGGCTTGCCCGCTACCTCGAGACCAACGCGCCCGCCGTCGCGGTGCTCATAAACAGCAACCAGGTGGACCACCTGAGGCCCATACAGGGCGTCCGGTACGTGCTGGACTTCTTCGCGCCGAAGATGCTGGAGACGCTCTACCAGCACGGCGAGGGGTATCCCAGGGATGAGCTCGCGGCGCTCAGGCGCCGCAAGATCCGGGCCATAGAGCTCGCCGACGCCTTTATCGTGAACGGGAAGAAGAAGCTCCCTTACTTCCTGGCCTGGATGCTCCAGGCCGACCGCGACGTACGTACTTTGCCGGTCGAGGTAGTCAACATGTGTGCCCCTGTCTCCTTCTCTGGCGAGGCCGGACCTGTGGGGAGCGGCGTCAGGTTCGCCGTCGCCGGCTACCTGCAGTCGTGGAGCACGCTCGGGAGCTGGGTGAAGGTGGTCGAGCGCCAGCTGGAGCGGCCCGGCATGAGACTCGACCTCCTCCTGCCGTGGCATTGGGGCGGGGCGGCGGAGCGCTCCCACGAGTCCAGGGCCGACCTCGACCGGCTCGAGCGGAACGGCTCCGTGACCACCCACGGTCCCATGACCTTCTCCGAATTCCAGGCTTTTCTGTCAAAGATCGACGTCTCCATAGACCTCTTCCAGCACAACCTCGAGCGGGAGTACGCGATGGTCACCCGCTCCGTGATCTCTCTGGCGTGCGGGGTACCCGTTATACACCCGCCGTTCACGGAGGTGTCTCCTATGATCGCCGAGTATGACGCCGGCTGGCTTATAGACCCTCCGGACACGAAGGCACTCGAAGACGTGATCAGCGGCATCCTCGACGACCCGGACCTCGTGCGGCGGAAGAAGGAGAACGCCAGGGCGCTCGCCTCGGAGGTCCTCGACCCCGCGGTGGCGGTGAAACCCCTCTTACGGATCATGGAGGGCTGGTAGTGGGTGAGTGGAAGCGCATGTACTTCATGACGCCGACGTTCCGTCCCGTTGGCGGGGTCGTCAAGGTCTTCGACTACGTCAACCACGCCCGCTCTCTGGGCTACGAGCCCGTAATCGCCTGCCCCGAGCCGTACAAGCCAGGGCTGCCGCTCTTCGAGATCCCGCGCTTCTCCGGCATCTCACCGGATAACGGCGTCAAGTTCACCGACCTGGAGAAGGTCACCGTCGGGCCACACGACCTCGCCTTCCTCTCCTGGCCGACGCACTACGAGATCGTGGAGCCGCGCCTCAGCAGGTGGACTCGGCACGAGCAGGTCATCTTTATCGTACAGAACGTTCGCTGGGCAAACCCTTCGTTCACGGGCGGCTATGCCCTGCGCCTCCTCTCGCGCCCGATGGCCCGCATCATGACGAACGACGTGGTCCTCGAGGCGGTCAAGCCGTACCTGAACCCCTCCTCGATGAGCGAGGTGATCCTGCTCGGCAACGAGTCGAGCTTCTTCGCGAAGGAGCGAAGGGGCGGTCTCGGCAACCCTGTCAAGGTCGGCTATACCACCTGGAAGAGCGGAGTGGGAGATGAGGTAGCGCGGATACTTGCGGACGACCGGCGTTTCGAGTTCAGGGCGATAAGGGAGCCCGTCGGGTGGAAGGAACTGCGGGAGCTCTATCACTGGTCGGACGTCTTTCTCGCGACGCCTCTCGTCGAGGAAGGCTTCTACATGCCGGGGCTCGAGGCGATGGCCGCCGGAGCGGTCGTGATCTCCTCGGACGCGGGCGGCAACCGGGCCTACTGCCGCTTCGGCGAGAATTGCGTCGGGGTCGGGTTCGAGGACGCCGGGGGCTACGTCGAGGCGTTGAAGAGCCTGCGTGAAGGCTCTGCGCAGGAGGTAGAGCGGTTGCGCGGGGCGGGCTACGAGGCCGTCAAGCTGCACACCCTGGAGCACGAGCGGGAGCGCTTCGGCGAATTTATGGAGCGGTTGATACATCGCCTGGATGGGGTTGTGCCGGGGTCCCGGCCCCTCGATGCGTCGCCCGGCGGTCGCTAATAGAGACTTGACAAGCCCTGCGCTCGATTCGATGATAGTCCAGTTGCGCCGGGTCCATGAGCCGCCAGCAAGATCTCAAATACCCCAGGAGGACGATAGATGTTCCCGGACTTCATCGGAATAGGGGCTCAGAAAGCGGGCACGACGTGGCTGCACCGCAACCTCCAGGCGCACCCCCAGCTCTACATGCCAAGAAAAGAGGTCCACTACTTCGACAGGAAGATCAGGGACCGCACCAACCCGGTGAGCAGGTTCTTCGGCAAGCGTGACATCGACGTCCAGTGGCGCAGGCAGGTCAGGCGCACCGCGATGCAGCTCGTTAGAAAGCCCTCCGTTCGGGACCTCGTGTGGAACTTCAACTACTACATGAAGCCGTACAACGACAGGTGGTACAGCTCGGTGTTCGAGCCGAAAGACGGGAGGGTGGCGGGGGAGATTACGCCGGCCTACTCCGCCCTCGACAGGGAGAGGGTGGCCCACGTCCACGACCTCGTGCCCGACGCGAAGATCATCTTCATGATGCGCAACCCCATAGAGCGCGCCTGGTCGCAGACGGTGATGAGCTTCGACAAGGTGGAGAAGGGATCGTTCAGCTCCGTCTCCGAGGAGGAGCTGTTCAAGAGGATCGGGCGCAACAGCACCTACAAGCTCTCGAATTATTTGCGGACGTTCGAGAACTGGGGGGGTTTCTACCCGGCGGAGCGTTTCTTCGTGGGGTTCCTCGAGGACAGCCATTTCCTCCCTGTGGAGCTCTTGCGCAGCATGTATTCCTTCCTTGGTGTCGATCCCTCGTTCGGGCCGCCGCTCACGGAGAAGAAGATCCACGCCAGGTCCGCGGGCACGATGCCGACGAAGGTCGCCGTGCACCTGGCGCACAACTTCCGCGAGGAGATCTCGCGCCTAGAAGAGCGCTTCGGCGGGTACGCCTCGTTCTGGCTCTACTGCGCCGAGAGGCTGATCGAGAGCCCTCCAGAGGAAGAGGAGATGACCTATCCTCTGTTCGAGTCGTCCTTCTGGGAAGAGTGGGCGGTCGGCCCGGGAGGCCCCACGGGCCTCGGTTCGCGGCAGGTGCAGAGCGGACCTCTGGCCTCCATCCAGGTTGCGACGTGAAGGCTCCGGTCACGGGTTCGTGACGCTCCCGGACTTCATCGGAATAGGGGCTCAGAAAGCGGGCACGACGTGGCTGCACCGCAACCTCCAGGCGCACCCCGGGATCTGGATGCCGAGGGAGAAGGAGCTCCATTACTTCGACGAGAAGATCGAGCAGCATGGCTGGGTCTTCTCCAGGTTGGTCGGGAAGCGACCGGTAGACAAACGCTGGCGCCGGCAGTTCGGGGCCCGGTTGAGGAAGGCATCGAAGGAGCGCTCCCGGCAGAACCTCGCCTGGGATCTCAGGTACTTCTTCGGGAGGCCGGACGACGGGTGGTACTCCTCGCTCTTCGAGCAGGGCCGGGGCAAGGTCACGGGCGAGGCGACGCCCGACTACGCGATCCTGGAAGAGAAGACTATAGCCCACGTCCACGGACTGATGCCCGACGCGAAGATCATCTTCTTGATGCGCAACCCCGTAGAGCGGCCGTGGTCCGCCATGGACATGAGGCTCAGGATCAGGGGCCATGAACTGCACGAGGTCAAGGACAGGAAGTTCTACCGCCGCTTCGACAACAAGGGCTCGCGGCTCAGGACGCACTACCTGCGCACGCTCGAGAGCTGGGGCTCATACTACCCGGAGGAGCAGGTCTTCGTGGGCTTCCTCGAGGACGTGGGCTTCTTCCCCAGGGAGTTGCTGAGGAGCCTCTACGAGTTCCTCGGCGTCGATCCCTCGGTCGAGCGCGCGGACGCGACGCGCAAAATTCACTCCGGTAGCCGGGACACGATCCCAACGCGCTTCGCCGTTTACTTGGCCCGGGCCTACCATGGGGAGATAAGGGCGCTGCACGAGCGCTTCGGCGGGTACGCCTCGTTCTGGCTCTACTGCGCCGAGAGGCTCATCAACGACCCGCCCACGGAGGAGCACCTGCCTTACCCCTTCTGGGAGTCGCCCCTGTGGGACGAGTGGGAGGGCTCCCAGGGTATGACGATGCAAAGCGGGCCGCTCTCGTCGGTGCGCGCCGCGTCGTAAAGGGCTGTCGAGAGGGTCTTACTGCGGCGGGCTATCTTTGAGCCCGTTGATGATCTCTTCCACGTCCTCCCGCGAGTAAAAATTCCAGTAGGCGCCTTCGCTCTCGAGGAGCTTCTCGCCGAAACGGATGACCTTGTCGCGGGGGTAGAGCGGGTTCAGGTTCTTGTTCTCGAGCGGCTCGTCGAGCCCTCCGGCGGCCGGCACGATGACCTCGAGCGCCTTGCCGCGCGAGCTGCAGATGTCTTCGTACCGGATTATGTGGCTCCCGGGGAGCGACTCCTGGTAGCGCTCGAAAGTGTAGTGCAACCTCATGAGCCGCTGGTCTATCTTGTCTGCGCCTTCCTTCTTGCTCTCTCCCAGGCGCTCGCCGAACTTGGGGTCGTAGGTGACCTTGGCCGAACGACTCCTGCGGCGCTTGTTGTTGAACTGCTGCAAGCCGGTCTTTGCCGGACGGCCCTTGCGGCGCTTGGTGCCTGGCTGCTGCAGGGTGCTCGTAGAGAGCATGATGGCCAGAGGGTTGCGGATTATAGCGAAGCACGGGAACCGTTTCACCAGGGTAGGGAGCAGGGCTGTGAACATCCCGGGCTGCTTGATAGCCAGGTAGAAATCCGGCTGGAGATCTTTGCCTACCGGTATCTTCCCCTTGTCCACGATGCGCTGGCGAACACCATCTTTCATCCCCTTGCTGTTGTCCGGGACCATGCCGCCCACGTGTTTGCTGATCACGAGCCCCTCGCGCAGCGCCATCTTGCGCATGTCGCGGTAATACTCTTCGATGCCGTCCGCGACGCGCTCGTAATCCGGCATCCGGTTGGCGTACCTGCCAGGGGCTATGGGCTCGCTCAAGGCGACCGTATCGGGCAACTTGTTGAGCAGGAAGCAGGTCAGGGTCGTCCCGCTGCGCCCCGGTCCGGTCAGTACTATGTTCCGGTCTTTGGCCTCGGGAACCCTGGGCGCCCCGAAACGCGAGGTAAGTCTCTTAAGCATGCGCCGTATGATAGCGTA
>JBJMIY010000087.1:0-5209 GCA_045806605.1 Rubrobacteraceae bacterium | reverse complement strand
ACCTCCGAGTGGCTCACGAGAACCGTGAGCCAGTTGGCCGAACTGAACCTGCGTCATAATGCACCTGCCGGCGAACTGCCCGATGGGGGCGAGCTCGGTGATCTCTCCCTCCGGCGACGCTGCGCTCCCGCCATCTCCCTCCGGTGCGAGGGCGGCCCGGATCGTGCCGACCACCAGAGGGTAGGCAGAGCGGCCGCCCCGCAGGCGCACCGCGCTCTTGGCCGGATGGACGTTAACGTCCACCTCGCCGGGACCGAGCTCCAGGCGTAAAAAAGCCGCGGGGTGGCGGCCCTTGGGCAGGAGGTCAGCGTAGGCCCTGGAGACCGCGGGCCCGAAGGAGTCCGCCTCAACGACCCTGCCGTTTACCGCAACGTGCGTGTAGCGCCGCGTCGGGAAGCTCACCGAGATAGGGCTGACGAACCCCCACACTACGGGGTCGTCGAGGGCTACGAGGGTGCGGGCGAGCGCGAGGCCGTGCACCTGCGAGATGCGCTCCCGCAGGTCGGCGGCGGCAGGCAACACGAGGACCCCGCGCCCCTCCGAGCGCAGGGAGAACCCCACACCGGGACGGCTGAGCGCGAGCGACTCGACGACCGCGGATACGGCGTTGGCCTCAGCCCTCTGGGTGCCTAGAAACCCCCTGCGCACCGGCAGGTTCAGGAACAGGTTGCGCACCTCGACTGTCGTCCCCGGCTGGTGGGAGGCGGGTGCGGACTCGACGATCTCACCGGCGAAGACGCCGACGCGGGCGCCGAGCTCGTTACCGCGCTCGCAGGTCGTAAGGGTGAGCGATGAGACGGCGCCGATGGCGTGGAGGGCTTCGCCGCGGAAGCCCAGAGTGTCCACGCGGGCCAGGTCGTCGGCTGTCACTATCTTGCTCGTAGCGTGCCGCCCGACCGCCCTCGCCGCGTCCTCCGGTGACATGCCTGAGCCGTCGTCGCGAACCCGGATCAGGGAGACCCCACCTCCCTCTACGTCCACCTCTACGCGGGATGCCCCGGCGTCCAGGGCGTTCTCGATCAGCTCCTTGACAGCCGAGGCCGGGCGCTCGATGACCTCGCCGGCGGCGATCCTGTGCGCCACCTCCGGCGCAAGGACCCTTACCCTTCCCCCGTACCCGACCGCCTCATCGGCGACGAGCTGGGGGAAGAGCTTCACGGCGCTACCCGGCGAAGTCCTTGACGCCCTCGGACTCGAGGCGGGAGAGGATCTCGCCGGCCCGGTCCGTGACCTGGCGCGGAAGCCCGGCGAGACGCGCGACGTGGACGCCGTACGAGGACGACTCGGCGCCCTCCTCGATGCGGTGGAGGAAGACGATCTCGCCGCCTATCTCCTCTACGATAGCTTTGTGGTTGCGGCAGCCAGGGAGCATCTCCGCGAGACGTGTCAGCTCGTGGTAGTGGGTGGCGAAGAGGGTGAGGGCTTGCACGTCGTCATGCAGGTACTCCGCGATCGCCCACGCGAGGCTCATCCCGTCGTAGGTCGAGGTACCCCGTCCGACCTCGTCCAGGATCACCAGGCTGCGCTCGGTCGCGCTGTTCAAGATGCTCGCGGCCTCGGTCATCTCGACCATGAAGGTGGACTCCCCGCTCGCGAGCCGGTCCTCGGCGCCTACCCTGGTGAAGATCCTGTCGACGACGCCGAGCGCCGCCTGTTCGGCGGGCACGTAAGAGCCGGTCTGAGCCAGGAGCGCTATGAGGGCTACCTGGCGCAGATACACGGACTTGCCTGCCATGTTGGGACCGGTGATGATCTGTAGCCTCGAGTCCCCGCTCACACGCGCGTCGTTGGGCACGAACGGGGTCTCGGTGTTGTGCTCGACGACCGGGTGGCGTCCCGCGATGACGCGGAGCCCGCGTTCTTCGGTCACCTCGGGGCGGCAGTAGCGCAGCTCTGTTGCGGCGGTTGCGAAGGAGGAGATCACATCCACCACGGCAACAGCGCGCGCTATCTTCTGAAGCTCCGGAGCCGCGTCCTTGACGGCCGCCCTTATCTCGGAGAGGATCCTGCGCTCGAGGCGCTCGACCTCGTCGCGCGCGGTGAGCATCCTCGACTCGTGCTCCTTGAGCTCGACGGTGACGTAGCGGGCGTTATGCTTGAGCGCCTTGCGGTGCTCGTAGCGCGGCGGGACGTTGCCGGTCTCCTTGCCCCCAACCTCGATGAAGTAGCCCTCGCCGTCGCGGTAGCCTACTTTCAAGGTCTTCAAACCCGTCTTCAAGCGCTCCCGGGTCTCGAAGCGGGTGAGCCAGTCGTGGGCGCCGTCGCGGAACTCGCGGGCCTCGTCCAGTTCCCGGGAATAGCCGGCCCTTATGATCTCACCCTCCTCCTCGGAGATCGCCGCCGCGATGAGCTCCTTCACCCCGGGGGGCTCCTCCATCGCCGCGAGGGCACGGTGGACCAGCGAGCTAACGCGCGCGGCGGAGCCAAGCGATTCTTTGAGGGGTCCGAGGGCTTCCAGCGCCCCCTTCAACGAGAGCAGATCGTTGGGAGAGGCCGAGAGACGCACGATCCTCGTTGCGATGCGCTCGATGTCGGGGATGCGGCTCAGGTGCTCGCGGGCCTCCTCGCGCAGCATGTAGTCCGAGGCGAGGGCATCCACGGCTTCGAGGCGCTGGTTTATGCGGTCCGCCTCGAGCAGGGGACGCTCCAGCCAGCGCCTCAAGGCCCGCTGGCCCATCGGGGTGCGGGTCCTATCTATCGTATGAATGAGCTCCTCGAGGCCGAGGTTGCGCCGCGTGGCCGAGTCCAGGACCATCCCCGAGCCGGGGTCGTATGGCCTGAAGTTGACGACCTGCTCGGGCGGGCTGCCGCCGCGCATCGAGGCGAGGTACTGGATCAGGGCTCCCGCGGCGCCGACGAGAGCCGGCCTCCCGTACAGCCCGTACCCCTTGAGGCTAGAGACCTCGAAGTGGCGCGTCAGCGCCCGCTCTCCCGCCGAGGGCTCGAAGGTCCAGCGCGGAGCGGAACTGATGGCGGCACGAACTTTTGGCAGATCTTCGGCGGTGGTGCGCTCGGGGACGACCATCTCTCTGGGCGACCAGCGCTCGAGCTCAGCCGCGAGGTCCTCCTCAGGCACCTCCGTCCCGGTGAACTCGCCTGTGGAAGCCTCGACGATCGCGACGCCAGCCATCCCGTCGTAGACGTTGATGGCGGCCAGGTAGTTCGCGTGTCCGGCGGAGAGGACGTTGTCCTCGATCACGGTCCCTGGCGTTAGGACGCGCGAGATCTCGCGCGTGAACTGCTTGGGACGGGTAGGGTGCGGCCGCTGCTCTGCTATAGCTACCGAGTGCCCCTTCCTGAGCAGCACCGCGACGTGCTCCTGTAGAGCGTGGCCAGGCACCCCGGCGAGCGGGACCCTGCCCTCGCCCGCGGCCTCGCGGCTCGTAAGCCGGATGGAGAGCTCTCGCGAAATGGTCTTCGCGTCCTCCTCGAAGGTCTCGAAGAAGGTGCCTACCTGGTAGAAGAGGATCGTGCCTTGTGGAAGCTGGGCTTTGAGCTCGGCGTAGCGTCCTAACATGGAGCTATTCTACGGCGAGAACCTCCGTCCGTCAGCACCGAAAATCTGATCAGGGCTTCGCAGATCTCCGCATCCGGCGCGAAGGGCGCATGCATGGTGGTTCACCCGCTTGACCCGTGGCTCGAGAAGAACCCGGCGATCTCGCGGTTGGCCGCCTCAGGCTTTTCGTAGTGGACGAAATGTCCCGCACCTTCGGCGGCGGCGAAGGAGTAGTCAGAGAAGTACTCCCCGAGCCTGTCGGCCCAGGCGATCTTGACCAGAGGGTCCTCCTCGCCCCAGAAAAAGCGCGCGGGCACCTCGATTTTCGGGAGCTCGGGTGCCCCGTGGCGCCACAGCCCGGTTCTGGCCTCGTCTATCCCGATGTACCAGTTGAAGCCTCCCTGGAGGTTTCCCGGCTTCATGAAGTTGTCCACCCAGGCGTCGAGGTCCTCATCGAAGAGCCCCGGCCGGCCCGCCCAGTGGTCGAGGAAGTGCCTGAAGTAGGTCATGCAGGTCGTCCTGTCCCTGCCGACTAGCGAGGCTGCCCAGGGCTGCTGGTTGAAGGATTGGTACCAGACCTCCTTGGCGCTGTCAGGATCCAGCCAGCGCTTCCCTATACCCGGGTAGACACAGTGGAAGAAGAACAGGCCCAGGAGTCTCCCCGGGTACTTTCTGGCGAAGGCCTGGGCGACGTAGGAGCCCACGTCGTGGCTCACCAGGCCGAAGCGCCCGATGCCTAAAGTGTCCATAAGCCCCTTCAGGTCCTCCACCAGGACGTCGAGGAGGTCGCTCGGGGGGTCGGGCAGCCCGGGCTTCTCGGACTCGCCGAAGCCCCGCAGGTCAGGGACGATAACGTCGAAGAGCCCCGCCAACGCGGGGACGTTCTTGCGGTAGACGTACCAGAACTCCGGCCAGCCGTGCAGCAAGACCAGCGGCATCCCTCTGCCGTGGCGGACGTAGTGGACCTCTATACCGTTCGCTCGCGAGTACCGATGATTCCACGTCAGCTCGTTCATCCGGGCAGGACATTATGGCCCGAACCACGAAACGGCGCAAAGGCGTCTCGGTCCGAGGCGGTCATGCCGGAGTTCCGCGAATGCGTCTACTTCTACGCCGTTAGGTGAACAAGGGTCGAAAACAGGCACACTGGATATGCTCCGGGCTCATCCAGGTGAGATCATTGTCGCTTGGCACATCGGCTGAAGAGAGGCTAGAGCGGCATGGAGACCCACATCCTATTCTTCGTGGCCGCGGTCGCGGCCGGCCTGATCAACTCGATGGCGGGTGGTGGCGGGCTGATTACGTTCCCACTGTTGGCTCTGGTGGTCCCGCCGGTGGTCGCCGACGCCACCAGCGCTTTCGCCCTGCTTCCCGCCTATCCCAGCGCCGTCTGGCGTACCCGCGGCAAGTTGAGCGAGGTACCCCGGCGTTGGCTGTGGTTGCTGCTCATTCCCAGCGTGCTTGGTGGCCTGGCAGGAGCGCTGCTACTGGTCTGGACGGGCGACCGCAACTTCACGTTTCTGGTGCCGTGGCTGGTGCTCGGCGGCACGGTCCTTTTCGTGCTGGAGCCGAGGCTGTCCCGCCGTAGTGGCGGCGGCGCCCATGGTAACCGTGGCCTCGCGAAGGCGCTGTGGCCGCTCGCTATGGCGGTCGTGGTCGTGGTAGCCATCTACGGCGGCGACTTCGGGGCGGGCCTCGGCATCCTGATGATCA
>JBJMIY010000086.1:0-6601 GCA_045806605.1 Rubrobacteraceae bacterium | reverse complement strand
AATAGACCGCGAGGAACTGGCACGCCTCGTGCAGGAGCTCGTCCGCATCCCGAGCGTCTACCGTCCCGAGGAAGCGGACAGAAACGAGGCCCGTGTTGCCCGGTTCCTCGTTGACTACCTCGAGGACAAAGGCTTCGAGGTCCGCACGGAGGAGGTCGCGCCGGGACGCCCGAACGTGTGGGCGGTGTGGGGTGGAGACCGGCCAGGCAAGACCCTGCTCTTCGAGGCACACACAGACGTGGTGACCGAGGGGCGGGCTGGGGACTGGGAGCACCCACCGTTCGGGGCCGAGCGGGTCGGGGACCGTATCTACGGGCGGGGGGCGTGCGACACGAAGGGGAACCTGGCGGCGGCGGTCGTGGCCGTCGGTGCTATCAAAGACTCGGGACTACCGTTTCCAGGCAAACTCATCCTCTGCCATCCGGTGGACGAGGAGGGGATGATGGCCGGGATCAAGGGGTTCATCGAGCGGGGGCACGCGGAAGGGGTGGACGGCGCCGTCATCTGCGAGCCGGAGGAGAACCAGCTCTGCGTCAAGCAGAAGGGCGCCCTGCGCGTCGAGGTCACCGTCCGTGGAAAGATGGCGCACGGAGCGATGCCGTTGAGCGGCGTCAACCCCGTCACCAGGGCGGCTCGGTTCGTGGTGGCGGTCGAGGAGATCGAGCGGGAGGAGATAGAGCGCCACGGCGAGGACCCCTTCCTCGGTTACCCGAGCCTCACCCCCACCATTTTGCTCGGACCCGACCGCGGAGAGCCGCAGCTCAACGTCATCCCGGCGAGCGCCTACGTCGCCCTCGACATCCGCACTACCCCGGCCCAGTCCCACGAGGAGCTAGTCAGGCGCCTCGAAGGGCGTCTCACGCAACTCGGATCCGAAGACCCGGACTTCGACGCCAGTCTGGAAGTGATAGAGGAGCGTCCTCCGACGGAGACCCCGATGGAGGACCCGCTGGTGCGGGCTATGGCCGCGGCTTACCTGGACCTCACGGGGGAGGAGCCGCGTTACAACGGCGTGCCGGGCGCGACCGACGGGACCTATCTGAGCACGTGGGCCGGCGTGCCCATCGTCACCACGGGAGCGGGGGACCGTGAGATCCCACACCACAAAGACGAGTGGGTGAGCGTGGACGAGCTCCTCATGACCTGCAAGCTCTACGCCGCTACGGCCATGTACTTCTGCCACGGAAAGGACGCGCATGTTTGACTACCGCTCGATGTTCGACCTCACAGACAAGAAGGCGCTCGTCGTGGGCGCGGGGCGCGGGATCGGGGAGGCGGGGGCGCACGCGCTCGCGGCCTTCGGGGCAATCGTTTTCTGCGCCGACGCCGATGCCGAAGCCGCCGAAAGCACGGCCGAAGAGGCCCGCTCCCAGGGGTGGAAGGCGGAGGCCGTGGAACTGGATATGCTCGACCCGGAGAGCGTCAGCGCCGCCGCAGAGCGTGTGGGCGCGCCTGACGTGCTGGTGAGCACGCCCAGCATCAACGTCAGGAAGCCGCTGCTGGATTACACAGACGAGGAGTTCGACAGGGTCGTCGACCTGAACCTGAAAGGGACTTTCCGTCTGGTCCGGGAGTTCGCGCCCGGCATGGTCGGGCGCGGCTCGGGGAGCATCATAGCGTTCTCGAGCATCAGGGCTCAGGTCGTCGAGCCGGGGCAGGGCGTCTACGCGGCGACCAAGTCAGGGACCGTGCAGATGCTCAGGGCTCTGGCCGCGGAGTTGGGTACAAAAGGCGTGCGGGTCAACACCATAGCCCCGGGCGTGGTCGAGACGCCGCTGACGGCCCAGATCAAGGAAGACCCCGACTGGTACGGCTCCTACGCCAGGAAGAGCATCCTCGGCCGCTGGGCCAAGCCGCACGAGATGGCCGGCATGATCGTCTACCTCGCCTCAGACGCAAGCTCCTACGTTACAGGCGCCTTCATGCTGGTGGACGGTGGCTGGACAGCCGCCGACGGACGTTTCGACCCACCCTTGTAGACGGTTTGACAGGCCACACGTAGCTGCGGATACTTCACGCGGGATCGAGCAAACGGAGGTAGGAACATGGCGGCCAATTCGGGCGGTGGCGGGGGTAGCTCGGTGTTCGGCTTCAACACCCGGCAGATCGTCATAGCCGGCATCATCGGCGGCATCGCGTTGTTCCTGGGGGCCACGCGCATCGGTTTTATCCCGGTGCCGATCCCGCTCATCGGCAATGCCACGATAATGCACATACCGGCTATCATCGGGGGGGCGCTCGAGGGTCCCGTGGTGGGCCTGCTCGTCGGTGCTATCTTCGGCATCTTCTCTTTCTTGAACGCCGACAACCCGGTCTTCCTGAACCCCATAGTCGCCATCGTTCCGCGGCTGTTTATAGGGGTGGTGGCGTGGGCTGTCTTCGTGGGGTTGCGCCGCTGGAGCATAGACCTCGCGTCTGCGGCAGCGGGTGTCCTGGGCTCGTTCACGAACACGGTTGGCGTGCTGGGGCTAGCCATCCTGTTCGGCCTGTTGCCGCCTGCGGTCATACCGGCCGTCCTCCCGCAAGCCATCGCCGAGGCGATCCTGGCCGCCGTCGTCACGGTCGTCGTGGTCAGGGGCATAATGCTTTTCCGCAGCGGGCGCACGACGGCGCCCGAGATCGAGTCAGACCAAGAGCGCCGCTACTAGAATCCCGACGCAGAGGGACGGGGACGTGATCGAGATCCGTGACCTCTCGTTCTCCTACAGAACGGGTGAGGCCGACGCGGTTCCGGCGCTGCGCGGGCTCGACCTGAGGGTGGAGCCGGGGCAGTTCGTCGCGATCATCGGTCACAACGGCTCGGGGAAGAGCACGCTGGTCAAGCTCCTGTGTGCCGTCCTGTACCCTACGGAGGGCGAGATCCGCATAGAAGGCATCCCGGTGAGCGAGGAGCACCAGTGGGAGGTCAGGGAACGGGTCGCGATCGTCTTCCAGGACCCCGACGATCAGCTAGTCATGAACCGGGTCGCGGATGACGTGGCCTTCGGGCCCGAAAACCTCGGCCTCCCGCGCGAGGAGATAGAGGAGCGCGTCGCGTTCGCGCTGGCGGCGCTCGGGCTCGACGGCATCGCGGGAACCCTCATAGAAGACCTCTCTCCGGGACAGAAGCAGCGGGTCGCGATCGCCGGCTCTCTGGCCATGCGGCCGCGGTTTCTCATGCTGGACGAGCCGACCTCGCTCCTCCCGGCTCCGACGGCGAAGCGTCTGATCTCCACGGTCAAAGAGCTGAACCGCCGGGAGGGGATGGGCGTCTTGCATGTCACCCACTCGATGTCCGAGGCCGCTCTCTTCGACCGCGTGGTGGTCATGGATGAGGGCCGGAAGGTCATGGACGGCACCCCGGCCGAGGTATTCCGGCGCGTGGAGGAGCTGCGGGGTATCGGACTCGACGTACCGCTTGCCGCGAGCCTGGCCCACCGCCTCCGCTCCCGCGGCGTGCCGCTCGTGGGCGACATCCTGAGTGATGCGGACCTGCGTGAGGCGATCTCCGCTCTCCGCGGCTCCCGCGCGGAGTCTGCCGGCCCATGAAGCACGACGCGACGCCGATCATCGAGCTGAGGAACTTCAGCTTCACGTACCTCGAGGGCACGCCGCGGGCGAACGAGGCGATCCGGGACGTCTCGCTCGAGATCCAGCGCGGCGAGCGCGTCGCGATAGTGGGCCCGTCGCACTCGGGCAAGTCCACCATCGTGGACGCCTTCGCCCACCTCCTGCGCCTGAAGCGCGGGCAGGTCTTCTACGAGGGCGCGGACGTGGCGGCTCCAGGCTACGACCGAGCGGCTCTGCGCCGCGAGGTCGGCATAGTCTTCCAGCAACCGGACTCGCAGATCATAGAGGACGTCGTCGGGGCGGACGTGGCCTTCGGCCCGACCGCCGCCGGCCTTCCTGCCGAGGAGACGCGCCGGCGGGTCGAGGAGAGCCTGGAGGCCCTGGGCTTACCTTACCCCGAGTACAGGCTCAGGTACGTTCACGCGCTCTCCGGCGGGCAGCGCCGCCGCGTCGCCATAGCCGGCGTACTCGCGATGCACACCACCGTGCTCGTCCTCGACGAGCCGATGGCCGGCCTCGACCCGCGGGGCCGGCAAGAGCTGCTCGGGCTGCTACGGCGGCTCGCCGACGACCGCGACCTCACGCTCGTGGTGTGCTCCGCTTCTCTGGGCGACGCGAGCCTCCTGTGCGATCGGGTCGTGGTCCTCGACGAGGGTAGCGTCGCCATGGACGGGAGCCTGAGTGAGGTCCTGCGGCAGGCGGAGAGGCTCGCGGATCTCGACATCACGCTCCCCGAGCCGACGGCCGGTGCGAGAGAGCTCAGGAAGCTGTTCCCGGATCTCCCAGCCGACGTGCTCACCGAAGAGGAGCTGGAGGCCGAGCTCCTCAGGAAGCTTGGGGTGGCATAGTGCTCGAGCTCCAGCGCAACGTCATCTTCGGGCAGTTCGTGGATACGGGGTCTGTGATCCACAGGCTCGACCCCCGCTTCAAGATCGCGGCCGTCGTCGTGATGCTTGCCGCCTCGTTCCTCATAGACGACTTTGCCGGCTTCGCTGTGGCTTTCGCGCTCCTCGCCCTGGTGCAGATCTCGTCGCACATCCCCCTGGGCTACCTGCTTCGGGGCTCCCAGCTCTTTTTTGGCTTCCTGCTCTTCATCCTGTTATTCCAGGTCCTTTTCTACGCGGGGGACGTCTCCGAGTACCTGTGGCGGTGGGGGATACTCTCGGTCTCGCCGGAAGGGCTCAGGTACGCGGCGATTCTGGGCCTGCGCGTCGTCTTCCTCTACTACGTCACGACCATGCTCATGCTCACGACCTCGCTCGTGGACCTCACGAACGGGCTGGAGTTGATCTTCGGCCCCCTGCAGAGGATCGGAGTTCCGGTCAACGAGCTGGTCCTGGTGTTCGTCATCGCGATCAAGTTCGTCCCCATCTTCCTCGAGGAGATCGAACGCCTCGCCCGCGCCCAGACCGCCCGCGGCGTCCCCTTCGACGAGGGAGGCGCGATCAGGCGCGCTCGCCGCATCGGACGCCTGCTCGTCCCCATCTTTATAAGCGGGTTCGCCCGCGCCGACCTTCTCAGTACCGCCATGCATACTCGCTGCTACCGCGGCGGCCGATACCGCACCAAGCTCCGCCAGATGAAGGCCTCGGCGGCCGACTGGGCTATGCTCGCCCTCGTAGCCGCCTGGATGGCCGCCGCCTGGCTGGTCTAGAGAGCACGCTCCAGCCTTCGGCTTCCGCTTGTCAGCACGCTCAGGCTTCGCCTTCGCTTGTCAGCACGCTTCGGCCCTTTTAGGGCCTCGCTTTTCAGCGCGCCGCCTTGGGCTTCGCCAGGCGGCTTCTCAGCTTGCCGGTGCAAAGAGAAGCTGAAATGCTGACAAGCGAGGGCCTTTAGTAACGGCCCGAGCGTGCTGACAAGCCGGCGAAGCAGGCGTGCTAACCTTCTTCGAGTGCCACCCGGACACGCCCGAACTCCTCCTCCGCCCGCGAGATCCGCTCCGGCGCGGCACCGAGTTCCTCAGAGCGCCCGATCTCCTCCAGCTCTGCAAGAAGCGCCCGCATCCTCAGAGCTCCCATGTGCGCCGCGCTCCCTTTGAGCTTGTGCGCGATCCGCTCCACCGAGTTGGATTCTCCGGCTTCAGCTGCCTCCCTCAAGTCAGCGAGCTGGAGCGGTACGTCGGATAGGATCAGCTCGATCAGCTCGTTGAGGATGTCCGGCGCGCCATCTCCTTGTAGCTCGCGCAGGTTCTCGAGTAAAGAGCGATCTATCACGGGCTCCTCTGCCGGCGGTGCTCCAGAGTCTATGCTCGCTTCCTCGGAAGCGGTTCTCGCCTCATCCGGTTGCGAGAGCCATCGCTTCAGGGTCGCAGCCAGCTCTTTGGAATTCACGGGCTTGACGAGGTAGTCGTCCATGCCGGCCTCGATGGCCTTCTCTCTATCTCCCTCCAGGGCGTTTGCGGTCATGGCGATAATGGGTGTGTGGCGAGCATCGCCTTCACGGCGCCTTATCTCGACTGTGGCTGCGTACCCATCCATCTCGGGCATCTGCACGTCCATCAAGACAGCTGTGTAGGGGATGCGAGAGAGGGCGTCTAGGGCCTCCAGGCCGTTTGCGGCAACGTCTGCCCGGTAACCGAGTCTCTCCAGCATCCTCACTGCCACCTTCTGGTTTACAGCGTTGTCTTCGGCTACCAGCACGTGGGCGCGCCAGAGTTGCTCGCGCGCATGAGCTCTGGCTTCTTCGAGGCTGTGGCGGGTGACGATGGGCGCCTCGGGCTCCGGGGACGAGACCTTTCCCTCGTGGAGGGACATCATCGTCGCGATGGCATCGAAGAGTTTCGATTGCCTCACCGGCTTTGTGAGGTAGGCTGAGAAGCCCACCTTCCTTGCCTGCTCGGCTTCACCGCGTAGACCTACGGAGGTGAGCAGAATGAGCCTGGTGGAAGTGATCGAAGGCTCGGACTTTATCCTGTGAGCCAGCTCCATACCGTCCATCTGCGGCATTTTCAGTTCGGCTATCTCCAGGTCGTATGGCTCTCCTCTCTCCGCGGCGGAGCGCAGCATCGCAAGCGCGTTTTCTCCGTCCGCAGCCATCCCGTTTGTCATGCCCC
>JBJMIY010000085.1:0-16698 GCA_045806605.1 Rubrobacteraceae bacterium | reverse complement strand
CAACGCGACGAGGTGGACATCAACGAAGAAGACTTTGAAGACATCCCCTTTTAGTGCGTAGTGAGCCAAAGAAGGTCTGTGCGGCTTGCGGCAGGAGCAAGTCCACTAGCGAGTTCTACGCGAACTCTACAGGCCAGATGGGTTCAGCGCTCGCTGCAAGCCGTGCCGCAGAGTTCAAGTAGCACGATACAGGGAAGCTCGTAAAAAATACTACAAGAGATACTTCCTGAACCTAGAGAAAACCGAGAAGCGCAAGCAGCAGAGGACACGTTATAGACAGGAAGTCCTCGCCGATTCTGAGAGACGCGAGAAGCTAGCGAGACGCGTCCGTAGTTGGAGGCAGCGCAATCCGGCTGCTGCCACAGCGCAGTGGAGCAGGAGGCGTGCCTGGGAACACGCAGCTGAAGGTTCAGCGCCGCAGAGTTCGAGGCGCTTTGCGAAGAGTACGGAAACGTCTGCCTTCGATGCGGAGAGAAAGACGCTCCGCTTACGCCGGACCACGTCATCCCTCTGTCCCTGGGCGGCAGCAATTGGATAACCAACATACAGCCATTGTGCCGCAGGTGTAACTCCCAGAAAAACGTCAGAAAGACCGATTACCGTCCTGACAGGATTACGTTGGGGTGAATTAATGGAGCCGGGCCTCTGCGTAGAGACCCGGCTTTCTCTATGGCGCTCGAGCAAATGTGATCTCCGGGGTTTGATCCATGACTCAAAGTGGTAAGTCCCATCGCATCGGACGGTGCGACGGGCGGCCGTGGAGAGTTCCGGGAGTTTCTCCGTTCCGCCGCGCGGGTCGGGTGTAGACTGACGGGAAAGGCTGGCTCTCGGCTGCACAAGGAGGTACCCGTGAACGAGCGTTTGCGAAAGATGCACGAGCTGGGGCAGTCGCCCTGGGTGGACGAGCTCTCCCGCGACGACATAAAGAACGGCGGGCTCGAGCGGCTGATAGAGGACGGGATCCTTGGCGCGACCTCCAATCCCGCCATCTTCCAGAAGGCCATAGCAGGGAGCGAGCTCTACGACGAGCAGCTCCTGGAGCTCGCCCGGAAGGAGGATGACCCCAAGGAGATCTTCTGGGGCATAGCCCGGACCGATATCACGGACGCCTGCGACATCTTCATGCCCGTCTACGAGAGGACGGGTGGCGAGGACGGCTACGTCTCCCTCGAGGTCCAGCCGGACATCGCCTACGACACGGAGGCTACGATCGAGGAGGCCGCGAGGCTGCACGACATGATCGACAGGCCCAACCTCTTTGTCAAGATACCGGCCACGTTGCAGGGGCTGGTGGCCATTGAGGAGATGATCTCCCGCGGCAAGTCCATAAACGTCACCCTCATCTTCTCCCTGGAGCGCTACCGCGAGGTGGTCCGTGCCTACATCCGGGGCGTCAAGAGGCTCGTCGAGAGCGGGGGAGACCCCTCGGACGTGCGCTCGGTGGCGAGCTTCTTCGTCTCCAGGATAGACTCGGAGGCGGATCAGCGATTGGAGGAGCTCGGGGCTGACGATCTCAAGGGCAGGCTCGCCATAGCCAACGCCAAGATTGCCTATCAGATCTACAAGCAAGTCTTCGGCGGCTCCCGGTGGCGGTCCCTCGAGGAAAGAGGCGCCAACAGGCAGCGACTCCTGTGGGCCTCGACCTCGACCAAGAACCCCGATTACCCCGACACCCTCTACGTGGACAATCTCATCGGGCCCCAGACGGTGAACACCATGCCAAAGCAGACCATAGAAGCGGTCAAGGACCACGGAAACATCCGGCCCACCCTCGAGGAAGGCGTCGAGGAGGCCAAGGAGCTTCTCGAGCGTCTCCGCGAAGCGGGCCTGGACTACGAAGACGTGACGGACACCCTGGAACAGGAGGGCATCCAGAAGTTCGCCGACCCCTTCCACGCACTTCTCGAGGAGATAGAACGCAAGAGCAAGCAACTAGTAAGTTAGACATCAGGTTTCAGGCATCAGGAAATACCTGGAGCCCGAAGCCTGATGCCCGAGCGACCGAAGGGAGCGAAAATGGACATCGGTATCTGGGGCCTGGGTCGGATGGGCTTCAACATGGCGCGCCGGCTCGTGGACAGTGGCGAGCACCGTGTCGTAGCCGGCAACCGCTCGCCGGGCAAAGTTGACGACGCGGTCGAGCAGGGAGCCGAGAGCGCCTACAGCGTGGAGGAGATGGTCGAAAAGCTCAACCCTCCAAGGGTGCTGTGGAGCATGCTCCCGGCGGGTGACGTGACCGACCAGATGATAGATCGGTTCGTCGAGCTGGCCGACGAGGGCGACATCATCATCGACGGGGCCAACTCGTACTACAAGGACTCCATCCGGCGGGCCGAGAAGGTCAGGAGTGAGGGTCTAAAGTGGCTGGACGCGGGCGTCTCGGGGGGGATCTGGGGCTACGAGGCGGGCTACTGCACCATGGTCGGGGGCGACGCCGACGCCTTCGAGTACGTCGAGCCGGTCCTCAAGACGCTCGCGCCCCCGGACGGTTACGCCTACCTCGGGGACGCCGGAGCCGGGCATTTCGCCAAGATGGTCCACAACGGCGTCGAGTACGGGATGATGCAGGCCTACGCCGAAGGCTTCGAGATCCTGAAGAAGTCCCGCTACGACTACGACCTGCGCGCCATCTGCAGCCTCTGGAACCGGGGGAGCGTGGTGCGTAGCTGGCTGCTCGAGCTCGCCGAGAGGGCTTTCGAGAAGGACGCCGACCTGCATCACATCCAGGGCTACGTCGAGGACTCGGGTGAGGGACGCTGGACGGTAATGGAGGCCATAGATGAGGACGTGGCGGCGAACGTGATCGCGGCCTCGCTCTTCGCCCGCATTGCCTCGCGCCAGGAAGATGCGTTTTCCCTCAAAGTCCTCGCGGCGCTGCGCGGCCAGTTCGGCGGGCACGCGATCAAGGAGGCGGCCACGGAGAGCGAGAAGTAGGAGATCGGCCGTGGCCGAGACGCAGGTACTACAGAACGTTCTTCGGGACGATCAGCGGCTGCCGCGGGTCCCTGAGCCGGCGGTAATGGTCATCTTCGGCGCGTCGGGCGACCTGACGCGCCGGAAGCTGATCCCCGCCCTCTACGACCTGGCCGCCCAGAGGCGGCTGCCGATGGAGCTCGCCGTCGTCGGTATCTCCCGCACCGAGATGAGCCACGAGGAGTTCCGCGCGCGGTTGCACGATGCCCTGAAGGAGCAGCGCCCTGGCCGGGTCTCGGAGGACGTCTGGGAGTCGTTCTCCAGAGGAATCTTCTACCTCCCCGGCGACTCGAAGAAGCCCGAGACCTACGAGGAGCTCAAGAGCTACTTGAAGCAGCTCGACGAGGAGCGTGGGACCGAGGGGAACCGGATCTACTACCTCTCCTCTTCCCCCTCGCTCTTCCCGACGATCGTAGAGAGGCTCGGGGAGGCGGGGATGAACAGGGGGGAGAACGGCGGCTACGCCCGGCTCGTGGTCGAGAAGCCGTTCGGGCGGGACTTGATGAGCGCCAGGGAGTTGAATCAAGAGATCCGGCGCTACTTCGAGGAACACCAGATCTACCGCATAGACCACTACCTCGGCAAGGACACCGTTCAGAACATCCTTGCCTTACGGTTCGCCAACGTCATCTTCGAGCCGGTCTGGAACCAGCACTACGTTGACCACGTCCAGATCACGGTCGCCGAGGACATCGGGGTAGGGACGCGTGGCGCTTTCTATGAGGAAGCCGGCGCTCTGCGGGACATCGTCCAGAACCACGTGATGCAGGTCCTGTGCCTGACGGCGATGGAGCCGCCGGTGACCTTCGACGCCGAGTCGGTGCGCGAGGAGAAGGTGAAGGTCCTCAAAGCTGTCAGGCCCATCCCGGAGGACGAGGTGGATAACTACGCCGTACGCGGGCAGTACACGCGCGGCTGGATCTTTGGCGAGGAGGTCCCCGGCTACCGCGAGGAGGCAAACGTGGCTCCCGATTCCCGCACGGAGACCTACGTCGCCTTGAAGGTCTTCGTGGACAACTGGAGGTGGGCGGGGACGCCGATCTACATCCGGGCCGGCAAGCGGTTGCCCAAGAAAGTGACCGAGATCGCCATCCAGTTCAGGCCGACGCCTCATACGCCCTTCAGCCGCGGCGAGACGCAGGGCCTCGAGCCAAACGTCCTTGTAATCCGCATCCAGCCGGAGGAGGGAATCTCCTTGAAGATTGGCGCGAAGGTCCCGGGCTCGGGGTTCGAGATCAGCTCGGTCAACATGGACCTCCTCTACGGCACAGCTTTCCTCGAGGAAGCGCCTGACGCCTACCAGCGCCTGCTCCTCGACCTGATGCTCGGCGACCCGACCCTCTTTATCAGGGCGGACGAGGCCGAGGACGCGTGGGCCATCCTCGAGCCCGTGATGCGGGCCTGGTCCCACAGCAAAGAGGTCCCGACCTACCCGGCCGGGACCTGGGGACCGGAACAGGCCGACGAGCTCCTCGAGCGCGGCGGGCGGAAGTGGCGGCGGCTGTGATCGGGGAGACGCGCAGCTCGCAGGACGGGGGGCGCATGAGCGTCGAGGAGATAGAACACGAGCTCGCCCGGCTCCGCATGAACGAAGACGGCACTCTAGCCCTCAGGGCCAGCGTGTTGAACCTGATAGTGGTGACCGACGAGGACTCGGCCCAGAGCGTGACGCGGTCGGTCTCCGACATAGCGGGCCGCTACCCCTCCAGGGCGATAGTCCTGATCTCCGACCCCGAAGAAGCGGAGAAGAACCTGGAGTTCCAGCTCTCCGCCTTCTGCAGCGTCCGCGGCGAGAGCAGCACCCACGTCTGCGCCGAGCAGATAACGATCCACGCCGAAGGTCCGCCCGCGGAGCACCTGGAGAGTCTCGCCGGGCCGCTCCTGATCCCCGATCTCCGCGTCTTCCTCTGGTACCCGGGTCCTTTCTCGCCCTCTTCGCCGGAGTTCGCCGGGATGGTGACGCTGGCGGACAGGATCATCCTGGACTCCGCAGCGGCGGACGACTGCGAGCTCTCCTTGAAGGAGATAGCAGAGTTGCTCGACGACCCCGAGACACCAGCCGTAGGTGACCTGCAGTGGGTCCAGCTCACGCCGTGGCGTTCCCTCGTCGCGCAGATCTTCGACCCCCCCGAGCGGGCCGGAGAGCTGGAGAGGCTGAGGGGGATCGAGATCCTGCACGCCCCCGACGGGGAGTGCAGGGCCCTCCTTTTCGTGGGCTGGCTCGCCTATTCTCTGGGCTGGAGCCTCGAGGGATCGACCCGCACCGAGAACGGCCGCGAGGTCAGGTTCTCCGGCCCCTCCGGTGAGATCACAGCCGAGATGTCGACCGCTTCGCCCGACGCCCGCTTCCGCCAGGTGCGGCTGTACTCGGACGATTACGGCTTCGAGGTCGCCCGCTCGAGGGACCTCTCCGAGGCCCGCACCGTCGTCACGAGGGACGGCGAGGTGCTCGCCGAGCGCACCGTCCACCTGGGTCATTTCGACCTCGGCGTCTTGCTTGGGGAAGAGCTCAGCTTCCGCGGGCGCGACGGGATCTACGAAAACGCTCTACGCGCCGCCGTCGAGATACTGGAACCGTGAACCTCCTCCTCTACGAGACGCCGGAGGAGCTCGCCGAGGCCTCAGCCCGCGACTTCGCCGCCAGGACCCAGGAGACTATAGACGAACGGGGCCGTTTCGCCGTCGCGCTCGCTGGCGGCTCGACCCCGAAGGCCACCTACGAGGTGCTGGCCAGGGACTACGCCAATGAACTCGACTGGAGCAGGGTCCACGTCTTCTTCGGTGACGAGCGGACCGTCCCCCCCGACCACGAGGACTCGAACTACCGGATGGCATACGAGACCTTCCTCTCGCACGTCCCGGTCGGGAGCGTCTACAGGATGCGCGGCGAGCTGCCCCCCGACGAGGCCGCCGCGGCCTACGAGGAGGAACTGCGCGCGTTCTTCGGACAGGTCGACATCCCGGGGTTAGACCTCATCCTGTGCGGCCTCGGGGAAGACGGCCACACCTTGAGCCTCTTCCCGGAGACCGCGGCTCTCGACGTTAACGACAGGTGGGTCGTCGCCAACCCGGTGCTCAAGCTCGGGACCACGCGGCTGACCCTCACCATCCCGGTACTGAACGTGTCGAGGGCGGTTACCTTCGTGGTCGCGAAGGAGAGCAAAGCCGAGGCTCTGAAGGAGGTTCTGGAGGGCGACGCCGATCCGCGCGCGTACCCGGCGAAGCTCGTTCGCCCGGAGAGCCGAGACCTCACCTGGATGGTCGATCGGGCAGCCGCCCGATTGTTGAAGCCTCCTCTCTGAACAGGTTCTCTCTCCCATGAACCGCGGCGTTCGTTGTCCTCCAGATTGTAGCGGCCGGTGTTGGATCGGGAACCTGTAACGCTGGCCAGGGGATAGGGGGATCCTACAAGGTAGCGGGTCGGCTTGCTTTTGTGACGTGAAAGCAGCTGAAGAGCGATAAAATATAGCTCTGCCGACCCGCCTTTTTCATCATACGCTAACAATAGTAAACTTGGATCACTTTCGGGTCCGATTCGCCAGAAAAGGAGCTCGAAAAGGGCGAAGTGGCTCCACTCTACCCCACAGAAATCAGAAAAAGCGCTTGAGAAACCCGATTGCACCCTGCTTCCAGGGCACCCGGTGCGAGACGCCGGAGGAGTCCTCGAACCTGTCGCGGTTCTCGAGGTACCACCGGAAGTTCCTCAAGAGCGCCTCCTTGTTCGAGTACTTCGGCGCGTAGCCAAGCTCCCTCTCTGCCTTCTCTATGGAGACGAAGGAGTCCCTGGAAGCGGTCTCGTACACCCACTTGTAAAGCGGCGAGAGACGAAGTCTGTCGAGCACCCTGAGGCCCCAGATCGCGGGCGCCGCGGGGAAGCCGACGACCTTCTTGCCGTGCCCGGCGTAGTCGAGGACGGTCTGGTAGTCCTCCTTCATCGTGGTGAACTCCTTCGCCCCGATGTTGAAGGTGTCGTTGACCCGGTCCTCCGGGAGCGTGAGACACAGGGAGATGGCGTCGCAGAGGTCCTCGACGTCGAGGAGCTGGTAGCGGTTGTCGCCGCTCCCGATCATGGGGAAGTTGTGCCCGGTGTACGCCCAGTCGTAGAGGAGCGCGAAGACGCCGAGGCGCTCTGGGCCGACGAAGGACTTGGGGCGGATGATGGGGACCGTGAGACCTCTGGCCCGGTACTCGAGGCAGATCATCTCCGCCTGGATCTTGGCCTGCCCATACGGACCAACGCCTTCCAGTCTGTCAGTCTCGTACAACGGATGGTGGTCCGGTATGCCGTAGACCGCAGTAGAGGAGACGTGCACGACGCGCTTCACCCCGTGACGAAGAGCCGCGTCGAGCACGTTGCGCGTCCCTTCGACGTCCGTCGTGTAGATGTCCTCGGGGGAGTAGAGGGGGAGGGCCGCGGCGGTGTGGACGACGTAGTCGGCGCCCTCTATCGCCTTATCCAGGAGGGATTTATCGCGGATGTCACCTTTGATCACCTCGACGCGGTCCCTCTCCGGGTAGTCGAACTCCTCCACGTCGAGGGAAGTAAGGGCGTAGCCGCGCGTCATGAGGTGCCGGATCAGGTTGATCCCCAGGAAACCGGCGCCCCCGGTTACGAGAACTCTCTGTCGTTCCATAGAATAGAAATCTCCTTGTGCTCTCTACGGGATTGGTGCATCCGCGCAAACGGCGCGCATTGTAGCATGCATGGCCGCCGGCCTACCGGCGCGTCACCGCCCGGGGGTAAACTTGTCTCAGAGTGCTCGAGAAGGGAAGGGATCATGGGAAAAGAGGACGGCGACCTGATCGGCCGGCACCTCAGGGAGGCGCACGAAAGCTCCCGGGGCGAGCGCCAGCTTGCGGATTACGTGGCGCGGCTCGACCTCGCCGAGTGCGCGAGGATTCTGGAAGCCAGCCCTACGACCCTGGCTTCTCTGGCCGTCCTGCGCGAGGAGTGCCGCGTCGACTCCGGTGAGCGGCGGACCTTCGCGCAGGTCATCCGCACCTGGACCCTGCACGTCCTCTCGGGGCTGGAGGGTGGATAGTGCGAGCCATGGTACTGGAAACCCCTGGCGAGCAGCTGCGCGTCGCCGAGGTGCCCCGGCCTGGGGTGGGGCCGGAGGAGGTCTTGATCCGGGTCCACGCCTGCGCGGTGTGCCGGACCGACCTGCACGTGGTGGACGGCGAGCTCCCTGATCCGAAGCTGCCCCTGATCCCCGGCCACCAGATCGTCGGTACTGTCGAAGAGGCCGGTGGCCGCGTCGAACGGTTCGCGCCGGGTGACCGGGTCGGCGTCCCGTGGCTCGGCCACACGGACGGCACCTGCCGGTACTGCCGCACCGGGCGGGAGAACCTCTGTGACGACGCCCGATTCACCGGCTACCAGATTGACGGCGGCTACGCGGAGCATACGGTAGCCGACCACCGGTTCAGTTTCCCACTCCCCGAAGAATACCCTGACTTCCAGGCCGCTCCGCTGCTGTGCGCGGGCCTGATAGGCTACCGCTCCCTCAGGATGACCGGCGACGCCGAACGCCTCGGCCTCTACGGCTTCGGCGACTCCGCCCACATAATCATCCAGGTAGCTCTGCATCAGGGCCGGAAGGTCTTTGCGTTTACCAGGGATGGCGACGAGGAGCGCCAGAGCTTCGCGCGTGGGCTGGGCGCCGCCTGGGCCGGAGGCTCGTCCGAGCTTCCGCCGGAGGAGCTCGACGCGGCGATCATCTTCGCGCCGGTTGGGGCGCTGGTTCCGGTCGCTCTGCGGGCTGTAGCGAAGGGGGGTGTGGTGGTGTGTGCCGGCATACATATGAGCGACATACCCTCGTTCCCGTACGAGATCCTCTGGGGGGAGCGTAGCGTGCGCTCGGTAGCGAACCTTACCCGCGCAGACGGCGAGGAGTTCCTTGCCCTCGCCCCGCAAGTGCCCGTCCGCACGGAGGTGACGCCTTTTCCACTCGAAGGCGCGAACGAGGCCCTCGCCGCGTTGCGCGGCGGTATGATTCAGGGAGCGGCCGTGCTAGTGGTCGAGCAGACCGGGTAGAAAGGAGGCTGCCGTGCCGAACAAGAGGTGGGGCGATCTGAGCTCCACGCAGAGGAAGGCTGTCGTGCTCTCGGGGATTGTCCAGCTCGGGTTGCTGGCCGTGGCGCTTGCCGACATCTACCGCCGTCCGGCCGGGGAGATCCGGGGCCCAAAGCGGCTGTGGGCTGCGGCGGCGTTCGTCAACTTCGTTGGCCCTATCTCTTACTTCCTGTTCGGACGCAGGCGCTAGCATCCTTCTGTGTAAGAGCTGCGGCGGTATCATTTGGCCATGATCGTTGACAGCGCCGTCTACGTGGACGGGAAGAGAGTGGTGGTGCCCGACTCCCTCGAGGGCATCTACGAGACCTACCGCGAGAAAGATGGCTTCGCCTGGATCGGCCTCTACGACCCGACCAGGGATGAGTTCGACTCAGTTGCCGGCGAGTTCGGGTTGCACCCGCTGGCGGTGAGGGACGCCCTGCGAGCCCACCAGCGGCCCAAGGTCGAGCGCTACGGCGAGACGCTCTTCGTGGTGATCAAAGCTGCCCGCTACGTGGAGGAGAAGGAAGTGGTCGAGTTCGGCGAGGTCCACGCTTTCGTAGGACCCGACTTCGTCGTGACGGTCCGCTACGGTGAGACGAACGAGCTGCAAGAGGTGCGCCGGTCGCTCGAGGGCAGACCCGATTTGCTCCGCAAGGGGCCTTACGCGGTCCTCTACGCGATCATGGACCGCACCGTGGACGATTACGTCCCTGTGGTCGACGGCCTCGCGAACGACATCGACGAGATCGAGGTCGAGGTCTTCGAGAGCCAGCCCGACGTCTCCAGGCGCATCTACGAGCTCTCCCGCGAGGTCATCCGGTTCCACCAGGCCACGCAGCCGCTGGCCGGGACGCTGGAGAGTCTCACGCAGGAGGAGACGAGCGACATCGACCGCGAGGTGCGCCGCTATCTGCGCGACGTTCAGGACCGCGTGCTGCGCGTTACTGATCAGGCCCAGGGCTTCCGGGAGCTCCTGCAGAACATCCTGAGCGTCAACCTTACTCTCGCGAGCGTCAACCAGAACGATCAGGTAAAGAAGATCAGCGCCTGGGCCGCCATCCTGATCGTACCGACCCTCATAACAGGGATCTACGGCATGAACTTCGATTCTATGCCGGAACTGCACTGGACTTACGGATACCCTCTGGCGCTCCTCCTGATGCTCACCATCTCTCTGATCCTCTACTGGGGCTTCAAACGCCGCGGATGGCTCTGATGGAAGGCCTGAGACGAGCATGGCCGCTGCTGTTCTCGCTGCCGTTGATCGTAGCGCTCGTCGCCGCCTCGCTCCTCTCCGGCTGCGAGGGCTCCCGGCCCTTCGCTCAGGAGGAACGTCAGCACGCAGAGAACCAGAGCACGGCATCAGGCGGCGACAGGGAGCAAGCATCCCGCGGCGGGAGCGAACTCGGGCATCCTGTAGTGGGAGACCCTGGCGCGCCTGTGCTCATGGTCGAGTACGGGGACTTCCAGTGACCGTTCTGCGGCAAGTTCGCCCGTGAGGTCGAACCGAAACTCGTGCAGGAGTACGTCGAGGAAGGGACGCTCAGGATCGAGTGGCGGGACTTCCCGTATCTCGGGCAGGAATCTGTGAACGCGGCGATGGCCGCCAGGGCTGCGCAGGCGCAGGGGAAGTTCTGGGAGTACCACGACCTGCTCTACCAGAACCAGTCAGGCGGCTTCCCCAGAGAGAAGCTCGTAGAGCTGGCGCGCGAGGCAGGCCTCGGCGCGCAGAGGTTCGAGGCTGACCTCGCCTCCGGCGAGTACGGGGAGGTAATCGCCGAGGACTTCAGAGAAGGACAGCAGCGTGGCATCTCGGGCACCCCGACGTTCGTCATTAACGGCCGTGTGCTGGCGGGGGGCCAGCCTCTCGAGGTCTTCGAGGACGCCATAGAGCGGGCAAAGAGAGAGGCCGGACAGGGGTCCTGAGTTGGTCGAGGTCTCCCTTCTCGCGGCTTTCTTCGGCGGGGTGCTCTCGCTCCTGAGCCCTTGCAGCGCCCTGCTCCTGCCTGCCTTCTTCGCCTACGCCTTCTCCGGCGGAGGTGAGCTGGTCGGAAAGACAGGTCTCTTCTACCTGGGGCTCGCTGCGACGCTCGTCCCGCTCGGGATGGGCATCTCCGCGGTGAGCGCGCTCTTCTACGGCCACAGGTCGGCTTTGATCACGATCTCCGGCATCCTGCTAATCGGCTTCGGATTCCTGCAACTGCTGGGGCGCGGCTTCACCGCCGGCCCTTTGGCCCGCCTGCGCTCCCGCGTCAGGGGCGACTCCGCGGGCGCCGTCTTCGCCCTTGGCGCCGTCTACGGCTTCGCGGGTTTCTGCTCTGGTCCAATACTGGGCGCGGTGCTGACCGTGGCAGCCGCTTCGGGTGGGGCGGCGCGAGGCGCGCTCCTGCTCGCCGTATACGCCGCGGGGATGGCCGCCCCGCTCTTCCTCCTGGCCCTGTTCTGGGATCGCCTGGATCTGAGGAACAGCCGCTGGTTACGGGGGCGGGAGATCTCCGTCGGCAGGCTGCGGCTGCACTCGACGAACCTGGTCTCCGGCGCCATGTTCATCCTGCTCGGGACGCTCTTCATAACGTACCAGGGCACGAGCGCACTCTCTGGCCTCTACGAGTCGAATGGCGCCACCGACCTCGCCTTCGCCGCCCAGCAATGGGCCGACGGCGTCGCCCAGAGGATCCCCGACCCGGCGCTGCTCGCCGTGCTGGGCGCGTTAGTGGCGGCGTCGCTCTTCCGCTGGCACCTCCGGCGCGGCAAGACCGGTGCCGCGAAGCATCGCGGGGACGCGTGAGCCGGGAAGGTCCGATGGAGCTCCTGCTGCCGGGCCGCATCGAAGGAGTCACAACTGCCTACGGTTACGTGAGGACCGTCTTCGATCAGGTAGCCTCGGGCGAGCGGGCGCCGACCGTATCGATCACGCCTTCGATCCGCCACGTCGGGGTTACGCGGCGCGACACGTTCCGGCCCGGGTTCTCGGATGCCGTCCGCGCCTCGCGCGAGGAGGGCTACCCCGTGCTGGTGCGGGGGGCGGGCGGTGGAGCGACCGCGGCCCACTACGGCACGTTCGGGTTCTCGATCATCCGTCCTTCCGGCGGAGCGGAGGCTCACCGCGGCATTACGGACCGCTACGACGAGGCCGCCGCTCTGGCGCTCGGGGCCTTCTCGCGCCTCGGGGTGCGGGGCGTAGCCGTGGGGGAGGTGCGGGACGAGTTCTGTCCCGGGGACCACAGCATCAGGGTGGGGGATTGGGAGAGCGGAATGAAAGTCGTCGGTATCGCGCAGCGGGTAACGCGCCGGGCGACGAGCGTCGGCGGCATCGTGCTCGTCGAGGGGGAGGAGGTTCTGGCGCGGGTCCTCGAGCGGGTCTACGGCGCCATGCGCCTCCCGTTCAGGAGGGAGAGCGTCGGCAGCCTGCGCGCCGCCGGCTGCGAGGCCGGGGTCGATGAGGTCGTCGGCGCTTTCGCGCAGGAAGTGGCGCTCCGATACGGCGCCGCCCGGGTCCCCCTCGATGAGCGGACGCTCGAGCTGGCCCGTAGCAACGGCGGCGCGCACCTGATCGGCGCGTAGAAGCCGCTCACCGAGCAGCATGCGCACCGTCCCGGCAGCCTTCGGCGTAGAATATGGTCAGGTCACGCATCGAGAAGGCTAGGAGCGATGAAGCTAGACAGGTGGTCCGTCAGGGCCGAGAAGACCGGCCGGCGAGGTATGGGGAGGCGGACGAGAACCCCCACGCCGATCTTCGTCTCGCCGCGCGTCGCCGTTGTCCTCTCGGTGGTCGGGGCCGCGGCGCTCGCCTACGTCCTGTACGCTGCCCCCAGCATCCTCGTCGTCGCGCTCGGGGGCACGGCCCTCGCTGTGGTGCTGTCTTTCCCGGTGCGTGCCCTCTCGCACGTCATGCCGCGCGGCCCTGCGATACTCCTGACCTTCCTCGGCCTCCTCGGGATGGTGGGGCTCGCGCTCGGGTATCTGGTGCCGCTGCTCGTGCAGCAGATGAGCCGCCTGATAGTCCGGACGCCGGACATCGCGAACAGCGCCAACAGGCTCCTCATCGACGCCATAGCGTTCCTCGACAGGCGCGAGCTGCTGCCCGGCTCAGACCCCGAGGCGTTCGGCAGGGAGCTGGTCACCGACCTCTTCAACCGCGCCCAGAGCCTCACCGAAAACCTGCTCAGGGACCTGATCGTCTTTATCCCCCAGGTGTTCAACTTCGGCATAATCCTCTTCGCGGTGCTCTTCGTGGCGGCGTACCTGCTGGTGGACGTCCGCAAGGTCAAGGCGACCTACCTCAAGGCGGCCCCGAAACGCTACAGGCAGGACGCCAGGGACCTGTGGGACGCCTTCGGGTACTCGCTCTCGCGCTACCTCGGAGGTCTCCTCTTCGTGGCCGCCGTCCAGGGCGTGCTCGCCGGCGTGGCGCTCTGGATCCTCGACGTGCCCTTCGCCCTGTTGCTCGGGGTGTGGATCTCCATCACGGCGATAATTCCCTACCTCGGGGCCTTCCTCGGGGCGATACCGGCGGTCGTGCTCGCCTTCTTCCAGTCGCCGACGACCGGCGTGCTCGCCGTGGTCGCATATATCCTGATCCAGCAGCTCGAGGGCAACTACCTCACACCACGCATCCAGGGCCAGGTCCTGCACGTGCACCCGATCCTCGTGCTACTGGCAGTGATCGGCGGCGGCCAGCTCGCAGGGCTGGCTGGCGTGATCTTCGCCGTCCCGACCCTCGCCGTACTGCGCGTCTTTTTCGACTTCTTCCGGGCCCGAATCAGGACGAGCCCCGACGCAGGTCCCGAAGGCCCGGCCCTGCCCGACTGACCCTCGACGATCTGCTGCCCTTCTCACACCCGAAGCGAAATCTCTCGGCTTCCCCGAGTCGAGCAATTCCGGCGCTCATCTACGTCGTGCGGAGCGGCTCCGTCCGTTCGGGGACTCTTCTCGTCTAGCCGGCCTGCCCCTGCTCGGCTATCCATCCACCCTCCTTATGCCGCCCTCCCCGCTGGCTCTTCGATCCCTAGTCATGCATCAGGAAAGAGGCCAGGCTCTCGTAGCACTGCTCGAGCAGCGGGATCTCCGCGTATTCGGACTCCTGGTGCGCCTGCGCCGGCAGGCCAGGCCCGAAGTTCGCCGCCGCCACCCCTCGCTGAGCGAAGCGGGCAACGTCCGTCCACGCCTGCTTGGGGCGCACTTCCAGCTGCGCCTCGATGAGCCGTCGAAGCAGCGGGTTGTCCAGCTCGACGGGTCCGCTCGGGGCGTAGTCCACGATATCGTAGCGGGCATCTCCTCCGACCAGCCCCTCGAAGACGCTGCGCACGTCGTCGATCCCTTTGCCTGGCGGGAAACGGTGGTTGACGTTGATCCAGAACTCGTCTGGGACGACGTTCTTGGCCCGCCCGCCTCGTGCGAGCGTCGGCACTAGCACCTCGTAGAAGGTCAGTCCCTCCACGACGACCTCCTCCACCTGCCTTTCGTGCATCTCCGCCAGAAAAGAGGCAGCCGCCGTAATGGCGTTATTCCCCTGCCACGGCCGGGCGGAGTGGGCGGATTTGCCCTTGAAGGTAACCTCGACCTGCGCCGTGCCGACGCACCCTACCTCGAGCGCCCCCGCCGTCGGCTCCAGTACCAGGGTGAGGTCCGCGTCGAGTACATCTGGAATCTCCGCGAAGACGAGCTCGAGGCCGTTCTCCGCGTAGGGTCCTTCCTCCCGCTCGTAGAAGACGAAGTGGGGCTCGGCCCATGAGTCTTCCCACGAGAAATCCTCTACCAGCGCGAGCATCACGGCGTCTCCGGCCTTCATGTCCGAGGCGCCGCGACCGTAGACCCTCCCATCCTCGACGCGCACAGGCAAACCGCCCAGTGGCTCCGGTACAGTATCGAGGTGTCCGGCGAAGACGAGACGAGTTCTCGAACCGTCGGACTCCGCCCTGTAGACGACGAGGTTGTTCGCGACGCGCTGCGTCTCCCAGCCGGCCAACCGCGACACGCGCGCCTCCAGGTCGTCGCAGAGGGGCTTCTCTTCGCCCGTGACGCTCGGGCGCTCGAGGAACCAGAGCAGGTCCTCGAGCAGGCGCTCCCTCAAACGCTAACCCCGAACTGCCGGAGTGCCTCGTTCAGGGAGGTCTTCTGGTCGGTGGACTCCCGCCGCTTGCCGATGATGAGGGCTGTCTGGAGCTGGTAGGAGCCGGCCGGAAACTCCCTGGTTCGTGTGCCGGCGACGACGACGGAGCGTTCCGGGACTCGGCCGCGGTGGACGGCTTCTTCTTCGCCCGTGACGTCGATGATCTGTGTCGAGCTCGTTAGGACCACGTTCGCCCCGAGGACCGCCTCCTCCTCGACGCGAACCCCCTCGACGACGACGGCCCGTGAGCCGACGAAGGCTCCGTCTTCGATCACGACCGGCATCGCCCCCGGCGGCTCGAGGACGCCGCCGATGCCCACGCCTCCAGCCAGGTGCACGTTACGCCCGATCTGGGCCCCGGAGCCGACCGTCGCCCAGGTGTCCACCATCGTCCCTCTCCCCACATAGGCTCCGATGTTCACGTACCCTGGCATCACGACTACGCCCGGCTCGACGAACGCTCCGTAGCGGATAGTGCCGGGGGGTACGACGCGCACGCCCGCTTCGGCCAGGTTCTTCTTGGTGGGGATCTTGTCGTGGTACTCGAACGGCCCCGCCGTTATAGTCTCCATCCTGGCGACGACGAAGTACAGCGAGATCGCCTTCATCACCCAGGCGTTCGAGCGCCACTCGCCGCCCTCTCTCTGCGCCACCCTGAGCTCGCCCTGGTCCAGCGCCGCTATCGCGTCGAAGACGGCGGCGCTGTACTCCTCGTCTTCGAGCAGCGTCCTGTCGTCGAACGCAGCTTCGATCTTCTCTCTCATCACGCCCGCCAGTTTAGCAGGAGACCGGGCGATATCCCCGATATACTATCCCGGCTCGAGATCTGGAGAGGAGCGCGACCTGATGACCGTGTTCGCGCTGGGCCTGGTGCTGGCGGCGGCAACCTTTCACGCGACCTGGAACCTTCTCGCCAAGCGCGCCGGAGACGGGGGCGCGGTCTTCGTCTGGCTCTTCGGCTTTCTCGCGATGCTGATATACGCGCCTCTCGCGGTCGTCGTGGTTCTCCTCGAGAGGCCCTATTTCGGACCCGAGGCGCTCGTCTTCATGTTCGGGAGCGGCGTGCTGCACCTGGGGTACTTCGTCCTCTTGCAGCGGGGATACGCGATCGGAGATCTCTCGCTCGTCTATCCCCTCGCGCGGGGCACGGGACCCCTGCTCGCGACAGCCGCCGCTATCATCCTGCTCGGCGAGCGGCCCGGGACCGTCGCCCTGCTTGGCATCGCCCTGATCACGATAGGCGTCTTCATGCTGACCATGGAGCCGGGGAACGCAAGGAAGGCCGGTTGGGGAAAGAGCGTAGTCTACGGCCTCCTGACGGGAGCGTTTATCGCCGCCTACACCATCTGGGACAAGCACGCCGTGAGCGCGCTGCTGATCCCGCCTCTCTTGCAGAGCTGGGTCACGACCCTAGTCACCACGGGGTTGCTCACACCCCTGGCCGTGCGCCATCGCGGGAAGGTGCTGGCGATCTGGCGAGAACACAAGATCGAGGCGTTCGGCGTCGCGGTGCTCAGCCCGCTCTCGTATATCCTGGTCCTTACGGCGCTCGTCT
>JBJMIY010000084.1:0-4131 GCA_045806605.1 Rubrobacteraceae bacterium | reverse complement strand
CTCCGTCTCTGCGAGCTCCTCCTGCAGCTCTGCGAACCTCTCCTCGGAGCGCAGCTCGGGGTACGCTTCGGCGACGGCTAGGAGGTGCCCGATGGCCTCCGTCAGGGCGCCCTCGGCCTTGCCCTGCTCCTCGATCGTGGTTGCGGAGCGGGCGCCGTCTCTCGCCCTCACGACGGCTCCGAGGGTCTCCGACTCGTGGGTGGCATAAGCCTTCACCGTCGCAACGAGGTTCGGGATCAGATCGTAGCGGCGCCTGAGCTGCACGTCGACCTGCGACCAGGCGTTATCCACCATGTTGCGCAACTGCACCAGACGGTTGTATAGCAGCGCGCAAGCTACCACTACCAACACGCCCGCCCCCGCCAATAGCCACCACAACATCCCGTGTGCCCCCTGCGAGTCGACCTACCCTACCGCGCCGGCATCTCGAAGCACTTCTGACCGAAACCTTGCGCATTCTAGCAGTAGGCAGAGGAACCTCGCGTGCTGGAAAACTGTGGTGGCGTCCTACTTTGCGTCTCATTTCTCAGTGTTGACCGAGCTTCCACAGCGTCTGGTAAGCTTTCCGGCTTTCGCGGCTCGTACAAGCTCTGGGAGCCCTCGATCGCTGCTCGCGCTGGATACCCTCGATGGGTATGCACGCCGCCGTCGTTAGACCCGTACAAAAAAAGCGGAGTTCCTAGGAAGGATAAGGATGCGCCAGGCGGTAGTGGATGGCACCATCCTTTTGTTGGGATGGCATGATTCGTCGAAAAAGCGGATCGGGAAGGAGCACGGATGTGTCCACGGAAGAGAACAAGAGGATCTCTTGGCGTCTGCAAGAGGAAGTCTTCGGTCAAGGCAAGCTGAAGTCGGTGGACGAGTTACTGGCTCCAGATTACGTTAGCCATGCTCCCGGCGACCCCGAGCTGAGCCGCGGACCCGAGAACATCAAGGAGATCGTGCGCACGTACCACTCGGCTTTCCCCGACATTAACTTCTCGGTCGAGAAGCAGGTCGCCGAAGGGGACATGGTGGTTACCCGGTGGATCGCACGCGGCACCCATCGGGGCGAGTTCATGGGCGTCCCTCCTTCTGGCAGACGGATCGAGGTGAGTGGGATGAGCATGGACCGCATCTCAGGGGGCAAGATCGTCGAAAACTGGAACAATTGGGAGGCCCTGGAGATGATGCGCCAGATAGGTGCCATCCCGGATGCCGAGCATACCCAAGGCGTATAGGGCCTTGGCACAGCCGGTTTTTGATCCAGCAAACCTAAGTCCGCTCGTCGGCTCTCTTTTAAGCTGGTTTGCAGGAAAAACGTTAGTAGATTACGAGGGTTGGATTTACTTGATGGTGTTGTTCACGACAGTTTGACGACAACCCAGCCTGAGAAGGGGTTGATCGAGACGCCGCCCGACAGCGGATGCGGGTGGTTCCGAAGACCCGAGGGTGTTCAAGAGTTGTCGTTTCAGCCGCGTGGTACGAGCGCGAGCGCCCGTACAGGGCTGCCGGTTCCGCTGGTGAGCTTCAGCGGCGCCACCACGAACAGCGCACCGGTCGGCGGCAGCGAAGCGAGGTTCGCGAGTTGCGTAACGCCATACTTTCCCGCACCGAGGAGGTAGTAGTGGAGTGGGAAAGGCGGATCAAAGCCAGCGGCCGCGCCAGCGTCGATGCCGACGGTCTCCACACCAACGCCGACGATCGGGCTCTCCTCGGCGAGCCAGCGGGAGCACTCGGCGTCGAAGCCGGGGTTGGTCCCGTTGTTTAGGAAGAGCTCCTCGTCGTGAGCGCGAGCGTCCCAGCCCGTGCGGAAGAGCAGCCAGCCACCCTCGGGCAATGGCCCGTGCTCGGCCTCGAAGGCGCGCACATCCTCGATGGTCAGCAGATAGTCGGGATTTCTTCCAGACTCGACAGATTTGTCGATCACGACCGCGGGCGCCACGAGGTGGCGGGGTGGCACCTGCGATACGTCCCGGCCATCGCGGCCGGTGATCCAGTGTATGGGTGCGTCAAAGTGAGTGCCGACGTGCTCGCCGATCTCGAGCCAGTACCAAGCCCAGGCGGGGCCGCGCTCGTCGTAGCGGCTGATCTCGTGCCGCTTCAAGCCTGGCGTGTCCACGAACTGCTCCGGGAGTCGAATAACCGGCGTGCGCTCGTTCAAGGGTTGGGTCAGGTCCACAATTTCGACGGCACCGCTCGCCAGCGCCTCGACGAGCGCTCCGATGGGGGACATTGTGGGCTCTCCTCTCATCCTGGCTCCTTCACTTTCGTCGTGTCCTCCTTGCGCCATCGCCTCCTTAGTGAGCGCGGAACGCCTCCTCGAGCCACTCGGCCCGTACCTCGGGATTGACCTTCGCGTCGACCACGAGTGGCCCATCGCGCCGCTCCAGCCAGCCTTCGACCGGCGCGAGGTCGCCCTCCTTGCGTACCGCGACACCCTCAGCTCCCGCCGCACGCGCGAGCGCGGCGAAGTCCGTATCCGGGAAGCGAGCGATGTTCACAGGCTGACCCTCCGGCCCGAAGTGGTGCACCTCGGCCCCGTAGGCCGAGTCGTTGTAGACCACGACGAGCATCGGCAGACGGTAGCGAGCAGCCGTCTCCAGCTCGCCCAAAGACATAAGGGCGCCGCCGTCGCCTACCGCCGCTACGCACAGCCGATCCGGTCGCGCCACCGCGGCTCCAATACCGCTAGCCAGGCCCAGACCCACCGACTGGAACGCGTTTGGGAACACGAATCCCTTGTGGTCGGGTACCGAGAGATACATGGATGGGTAGCCGAGGAAGTGCCCGGAGTCCGTCGCGACGGTGCGCTCCTTAGGCAGCAGATCGTCGAGTGCTATGCTGAGGGTACGCGGATCGACGTGCTCGGCGGTGCCCTGGTCCTCGTAGGGCTCGTCGCGCGAGCGCCCCCGGGCGATCTCACCCGCGACGGCCTCGTCGTGAAAGCCCTCCTTTTCTATGCCCCGGCGCTCGAGCTCGACCGCGACGGCCCGGGCCGTCGCGGTCGCGTCGCCGACTACGCCGACGTCTACGCGGTGGAGTGCCCCAATCATCTCCCCGTCCAGGTCCACCTGCGCTACGCGTGCCTCGGGCGAGAAGAGCCTGCCGTGGCGCATGGTCCAGTGGTTCAGCGACGCGCCGAAGGCGAGTATGACGTCCGCCTGTGTGAGCAGTTTCAGGGCGAGCGACGAGGAGAAGCCGCCGGCGATCCCGACGCCGTACGGGTGATCAGCGAAGAGCCCGTGCCCCATCGCGCTCGTCGCCAGTATCGCCCCCACCCGGTCGGCCAGTGCCTCGAGCGCCTCGCGAGCCCCGGAGATCGCCGCCCCACGCCCCGCGACTATCGCCGGGTGGCTCGCCCCTTCGAGCAGGTCCGCCACCTCGACGACAGAGCGGTCCGACGGACGCGGAGGCTCGAGTGCCGGCCAGTCAGGGACGACACTCGAGCCTCCGTCGCAGGACGCATCCACAAGGTTTATCGGTATGTTGAGCACGACGGGGCGTCGCTCGATCCGGGCTCGGCGCAGCGCCCGCGCGGTGTCGGCGGCAGCGGTTTCGGGGCCTCGGACGCGCTCCGTGACAGCGCCCACAGTCTCGGCCAGGATCCCCTGTTCGATCTTGAAGTTGGACCAGAGGGTGCTTGGGGGCACGTCCGCGGCGAGGACGAGTAGCGGGGTGCGGCACTTGGCGGCCTCTGTGAGGCCGGTGAGGGTGTTGGTGAAGCCAGGGCCCTGGTGAACGCTCGCGACGGCGATCTTGCCGCTGGCGCGTGCGTAGCCATCGGCCATCGCTACCGCGCCGCACTCGTGGCGGGAGGAGTAGAATCCCACACCCGCCGAGTGCAGGGCGTTGAGGACTGCGAAGTTGCCGCTGCCGGCCAGACCGAAACAGACCTCGACTCCGCGCCCGGCCAGCGTTCGCCCGATCGCTTCGGAGACTCGCATTTCGGAGACCTGCATCGCTCACCCCTTCTTACACCTTTGGAAACGCCGCCTACGGAATCTACCAGCGTGCCGGCGGCGCCAAAAATCTCGACACTTCTACTCTTCGCCGCCCTTCGCGTTCATCTCTGAACACGTCGGCTCGAACCTTAGAGTAATCCGGAGGGCCGCGCAACGGATCCCACCGGTCGAGGTGGTTGGAGGTTTC
>JBJMIY010000083.1:0-7373 GCA_045806605.1 Rubrobacteraceae bacterium | reverse complement strand
TTCCCCTGTAGCTCAATCGGCAGAGCATTCGGCTGTTAACCGAAGGGTTGTAGGTTCGAGTCCTACCAGGGGAGCTCGGCACGCGCCGACGAGAGGGCCCATAGCTCAGTTGGTTAGAGCATCCGACTCATAATCGGACGGTCCCAGGTTCGAGTCCTGGTGGGCCCACCGCACGCGAGCACCTCCTGATATCCCGGCGATCACCACCCTGATTTCATCCAAACTCAATATGTTGGGCCCCCTAGACTCTCTCCACAACATCTCGCGCTCCCAACCCAAGCCTTCTCCTAGCATTAGAGATCCCTTTCAGCCCGTACACAAAAATCTTTTGAGGGAGTCCTGACCCCTAGGGGAGAGGGATAAAGAGACCAAAAACGGCGATATCGACCTTTCAGAGGCTGTTTTGAACGGTGTGGATTGCGCATTTTTCCCTTATATGCAAGAATTTCGTCAGTTGTGGGTCAAAGTGGAGCGTAGTGGGAGGACAAGGCTCTGGCCCTTCTAGGCGAGTACGAGCACACGCTGGACGAGAAAGGGCGCTTGACTCTTCCTTCGCGGCTCCGACCATATTTCGAAGGTGGGATCGTGGTTACCAAGGGTATCGACCGTTGCCTTTTCGCGTTTCCGCCTGAGGAGTGGGCTGCCTTCAAGGCGAACATCAAGTCAAACGCGGACCTCTCGGCGAGGGGCCGTCAGCTCTCGCGGATGTTCTTCTCGATGGCCTTCGAGGCGACGTTGGACCGGCAGGGGCGGGTATTAGTTCCCACGAAGCTTGCGCGGTACGCGGGGTTGCAGCGGGACGTGACGATCACCGGGGTGGACGACAGGCTGGAGATCTGGGCCACCGAGGAGTGGGACCGCTACGTTACGGATGCGGACGAGTCCTTCGCGGAGATCGTGGAGGAGTTCGCGGGGAGGGACCTCGGGGCGTGATGGCTACGGAGCACCGTCCCGTGATGCTGGAGGAGGCCGTTGCGGCTCTTGATCCCAAGGATGGGGAGAGGGTCGTGGATGCCACCTTCGGGGGTGGAGGACATTCGCGTCGGATCCTGGAGAAGCTCGCTGCCGACGGCAGGGTCGTCGCCATTGACCGGGACCCTCAGGCGGTCGAGCGGGCGTCGGGACTCTCACGAGACCGGCGCTTCGAGTTTATGTCCGGCGCCTACGACGAGGTCTTGTGGGAGATGGTTGAAGAAGACAGGCGGGTCGATGCCGTTCTCTTCGACCTCGGGCTCTCCAGTTATCAGATAGACGAGCCGGAGCGGGGGTTCAGCTACGTCAGGGAGGGGCCGCTGGACATGCGGATGGACCCTCGCTCCGGCATCTCGGCTGCCGAGTTCTTGAACACTGTCGAGGCTGAGGACCTCGTCAGAGTTCTCGTTAGTTACGGGGACGTGCCGCGTGGAGAGGCGCGGCGGGTTGCGCGGGAGGTAGTGCGCCGAAGGCCGCTCGAGACCACGACCGATCTCTACGAGGCTGTGCGGGGGGCGGTGGGTTGGACGGAGAGAGGCGGTAATCCGGCAAAGAGAGTATTCCAGGCCGTGCGAGTTCACGTCAACGACGAGCTCGGGGGCCTCGAGAGGGCGCTGTCGGCGACGGAGCGTCTGCTGGTGGCGGGAGGGCGGCTGGTCGCCATCACGTTCCAGTCCGGAGAAGACAGGGTCGTCAAGCGCTTTATCTCGGAGCGAGAGGGTCGCTGCGTCTGCCCCCCCGACTTGCCTGTGTGCGTGTGCGGCGCGAAGCCTGTGTTCCGCCGGGGCGCTGTCCGGCGGCCTGATCAGAGAGAGGTGGAGGAGAACCCGCGCAGCGCTTCCGCCCGGCTGCGGACGGCGATCAGGACGGCCGAACCGCTAGAGGGTTCAGGGGATGAATCCTGATGGCCGCTCCCCAGCGCCGGTACGGGGCCTCGGTATCGCCGAGGCCCGTCGCTCCGCGTGTCGAAAGGGAGAAGGCGGCGCGGCGAGCTGGCGGACCGGCGGCGTGGCAGAAGGCCGCCAGCCGCCGCAGGAGGTTCGCCGTTGTTGTGGTGATTCCGGTGTTGTTGATGCTCGGGAGCGTCTACCTGCACACGGTATCCGCCATGCTCACCGACAAGGCTGCTTACCTCGATGAGCGGCTCGCCGAGGTCCGAGCCAAAGGGGAGAGGCTCGAGGTCCGGGTCGCGGAGCTATCGGGTGCCGGAAGGATAAGGCCCCTCGCCATCGAAAAGCTGGGGATGAAGGACCCAGGTGGCGCGCATCTCGAGATTTACGACGTAGACAGGGAGGATGGAGCACGGAATGGGGGAGAGAAGGAAGGGGGGAAGTAGCGGTAACGCAGGTCGGGATGGCGCCCGAACCGGCACTGTCCGCCGCGGCACCCGAAAAACCCCACGCTACGGCAGCGGCCGGACCTCTGGTGCTCAGGTCATACCCCTGCGCGAGAGCCGCCGAACACGACTTCGCGCGACGGGTGTGGGCTCCGGAGGCTCCACCACCGGCAACGCGGCATGGACGACCGGCCGCAGGAGGCTGCGGATGGTGGTGGTGGCGTTTGCGGTGATCGGCTTTCTCCTGGCGGGGCGCGCGGTGCAGATGATCGTCGCCGACGGTGATCGCTACCAGGCGTTCGCTTCCGAGCAGGGTGCTGGCAGCACCGCGCCTGCCGTGGGGCAGGCTCGCGGCAGCATAGTGAGCGCCGACGGCCGCAAGCTCGCGACAAGCCTCCAGGCTGCGCGGGTCATCGCGACGCCTTACCAGATCGAAGAGCCAGACGGGGCAGCGCGGGCCCTCGCGGATGTGCTCGGTCCTGGGAAAGCATCAGGGGTTGAGGAGATAGAAGCGTCCTTGACGGAACGCAGCCCCGATGGGCGTCTGGCAGGCTACAGCGTGGTCGCCTCCGGCGTTCGGCCCGAGACGGCCAGAAAGGTCGCCGGGCTCGGCATAGCGGGTATCTCGGTCGTCCCCGACACCGTTCGGGTGTACCCCGAGAAGTCTCTGGCCAGCCAGCTTGTGGGGCACGTTGGTGAGTACGGCGACGCCTTCGGAGGCGTCGAAGCCAGCTACGACGAGGACCTCGAGAGCGGCGAGGACGTGCACCTGACCCTGGATACAGCCGTGCAGCAAGAGCTGGAAGAGGCTCTCGAGGCTACCGTCGAGTTAAACGAGGCCAGGGGCGCCGTCGGCCTGGTCATGCGCGTCGAGGACGGTGCTATCGTGGCGCTGGCCAACACCCCCGGCTACGACAATAACAACTTCGACGAGGCCCCCCTGGAGGCCCAGCGAAATCGGGTCCTGACCGATCCATACGAGCCAGGGTCCACTTTCAAGGCCTTTACCGTAGCATCCGCTCTTGAGGAGGGCGCCGTAACCGCAGACTCGACCTTCGTCGTCGCCGACCACATTACCGTCGCCGACCGCGTGATCCACGACTCCCAACCACACGAGACCGAGGTCATGACCACAGGCGACGTCCTCAAGAAGTCGAGCAACGTGGGCGCGATCCAGATAGCAGGCGAGCTCGGGGGCGCGAAGCTTGAGGAGTACATCCGGCGCTTCGGTTTCGGGGAGCCGACAGGCGTGGACGTGTGGGGAGAAGACGCTGGTGTCGTCCCCGCTTATAAGGACTGGAGCGGCTCCACTATCGGGAACATCCCCATGGGGCAGGGCCTCACGGTTACCCCGCTGCAGCTCGTGGCGGGCTACGCAGCCATCGCCAACGGGGGGCAGAGGGTCACGCCCCACGTGGCCGAGCAGGAGACTCCCGCGGCTCCTGGCCCCAGGGTGATAAGCGAGGAGACCTCGGCTATAGTACGCGGGATGTTGCAGGGCGTCGTCGACGAAGGGTCGGGCCACTTCGCCCAGATTCCCGGTTACACTGTGGCCGGCAAGACCGGGACCTCCCAGATAGTGGACCCTCACACCGGGACCTATGGCGACGAGTACGTGGCCTCTTTCATAGGCTTCGCCCCCGCCTCGGATCCCGAGTACGTGGCGCTCATCGCCGTCAACGATCCCCAGCGGACGTACTGGGGAGAGATCGCAGCGGCTCCAGCTTTCCAGAAGGTGATGTCGTTCACCCTGAGCTACTTCAACGTGCCGCCTGATAACGGCTCCGCCAGCGCGGCGGCGCAAGGGGAGAGCCCGTGAGGCCAGCCACCCTGGCTGAGGTGGCGCGCGTTCTCGACGCCAGGCTCACCGCCGGGGACGAAAGGACGTTCGTGCGCGGTGCGGCGTCGGACTCGAGGGTGGTGCGCGAAGGCGACCTCTTCTTCGCCCTGCGCGGGCGAGCGGACGGCGCCGAGTTCGCGCCCGAGGCTTACCTGCGTGGCGCCGTCGCGGCGGTGGCATCCCGTCCCCTCGAGGTGCCGACCCTCGTCGTGGGAGACCCGCTGGAAGCGATGCAACGCCTCGCCAGATGGACGCTGGTGCGGGACAATTACCTCGCTCCGCTGGTCGTCGGTATCACGGGGACGGTAGGCAAGACCACGACCAAGGACGCCCTGGCCACCGTGCTCCGGTACGCTGGCAAGCGGGTCTCGGCGACCGCCGGGAACTTCAACAACGAGATCGGTCTTCCCCTCACGGTGCTCGCGGCCGACCAGCGCACCGAGATCCTGGTCCTCGAGATGGGGGCCACCCACCCCGGGGATATCAAGCATCTTTGCACCATAGCCCCGCCCCAGGTAGGAATCCTTACCGCCATCTCACCGGTCCACCTCGACTCTTTCGGCAGCCTCGACGCCCTCGCAGGCGCGAAAGGTGAGCTGGCGCTCGCCCTCCCAGAGGAGGGCACCCTGGTTTCACCTGCGTCCGCGCCGGCGGCGTCCACAGGCGCGGGGCGGAACTTGCGCCGGATCACCTTCAGCATCGAGGGCGCCGGTGACCTCTCAGCCTCGGATATTGAGGAGCACGAGGAGGGCCTCCGCTTCCTTGCCCGGCTGGGAGACCAGTCGGCCGAGGTTCGCTCTCCCGTCTTCGGTACTCATCTCGTGGAACCACTGCTGGCGGCGCTCGGCGGGGCGCTCGCGCTCGGCCTCGACCTGGATGACGGCGCCAGGGGCATCTCTCGCCTGCGGCGCACCGGCCTCAGGGGCGAGGTGCACCGGTTGCGAGACAACATCGTTGTCTACGACGACTCCTATAACGCATCACCCGCCGCCGTCGCCGCCGTCTTGCGCTACGGTGCGCAGCAGGCAGGCCGGCAGGACCGGCGACTCGTCGTCGTCCTCGGCGGCATGTTCGAGCTGGGCGCCACAGCCCGGGCCTACCACCAGGAGGCGGGAAGGATCGCCGAGGAGGCCGGCGTAAACCTGCTCGTCTGCGTCGGCGACGAGGCTCGCTGGTACGCCGAGGCTTTCTCAGGCAAGACGCTCTTCTACAAGGACGCGGAGGAGGCATCCGAGAGCCTCAAAGAGACCTTGCAGCCCGGGGATTACGTTGTCGTCAAGGGTTCGAGGGGCGTGGGGCTCGACACTCTGACTAGAAAGCTAAAGGAAAGCTTGACTCTTGTTTAGCGTCGTGCTCGCGGCTGCCATAGCGTTTCTCGTAACGGTTGTGCTCGGTTCGGAGTACATAGCGTTCTTGCAGACGCGCAAGTTCGGCCAGTTCGTGCGCGAGGAGGGGCCTGAGACGCACCTGATCAAAGCCGGCACGCCAACGATGGGCGGGCTGGTGATGCTGATGGGCCTGCTGGCAGCACTGCTGGTCGTCGCACGGCCGAACGTGGCAACGTTCGCGACCCTTCTGATCGTCTCTGCGGTGGCGGGGATCGGCCTCTATGACGACTGGCAGAAGATCTCCAAGAAGGGGAGCGAGGGCTTGAGCGTCCGCTTCAAGTTCCTGCTCCTCACCCTGACGGTCGTCCTCGCCGACGTACTGGCGTTGCGATATGTCGGCGTAACGCAGAACGTAGTGGTACCGGGCTTCGACCGCAACCTGGTGCTCGGACCCGGGGTGGTTGGGATCGCGCTGTTCAGCATCTTCTTGCTGCTCGTGATCGTGGGCACGACCAACGCCGTAAACCTCACGGACGGCCTCGACGGGCTCGCTGCGGGCGCGGGGGCGATCGCCCTTCTGGTCTACACGGCCGTCGCGTTCCTCGAGCGCCAGTACGACGTCGCGATCATCTGCGGGGCGATGGTAGGTGCCATCGTCGGGTTTCTCTGGTACAACGCCCACCCTGCGGACATCTTTATGGGCGACACGGGCTCGCTCGCCATAGGGGGCGTGCTCGCCGCCGCAGCGGTCCTGACCAAGACGGAGTTGCTCCTTCCGGTCATAGGAGGGCTCTTCGTCGTCGAAGCCCTGTCGGTGATAGTCCAGTACGCGGTCTTCAGGCTTACCGGGCGCAAGCGCCGGGTCTTCAAAATGGCGCCCATCCACCACCACTTCGAGATGTTGGGCTGGCAGGAGAACAAGGTAGTGGTGCGCTTCTGGATCGCTCAGGCCGCCTTCTCTGCGACCGGATTCTTCCTCTACTACTTCTTCCTCTACCAGACGGCGGGGTGAGCCCTTGAGTACCGTGGTGTACGGGCTCGGGGAATCTGGGATCGCGGCGGCGCGAATCTTGCTTGCGCGCGGTGAGCACCTCAGGGCGGTAGACGCCGGGGACGACGCGCGCCTGCGCGCTACGCTCAGGGAACTAAAGGAACTCGGCGTCGAGGGCGCCCTAGGCGCGGGTCCCGAGGTGCTCGAAGGCGCGGACCTGCTCGTCGTGAGCCCCGGCATACGGCCCCGGGACGCCGTGCTGCGGGCCGCCGCGCTCCGCGGGGTCCCGGTGATCTCCGAGGTCGCTCTCGGTCTGGAACTGCTCGGGTCCGGGGTGAGGGTGGCGGCGATCACAGGGACCAATGGCAAGACTACCGTGGTGGACATGCTGCACCGGATGCTCGGCGGCGCGGGTGTGCCGCACGCCGTGGCCGGCAACTCGTGGCGGGCGCTCACAGGGTGTCTGGGCGAGGCGCGCGCCACGGGTTTAGTAGTGCTGGAGGTGTCTTCGTTCCAGCTCCACTACATGAGCAATCCCGGGTTCGACGTGGCGGCGCTCCTGAACGCCCGGCCCGACCACCTGAACTGGCACACCTCCTTCGAGGAGTACGCGCGCGACAAGCTTCGGATCTTCGAGGGGCAGGAACCAGATGACCTCGCGCTCGTGAACGCCGAAGATCCTCTCGGACTCGAAATGGCGCACAGCGTCGCCGCGGAGGTGCTCGTCGTGGGCGTAGGAGACACGGCGGTGCGCGACTGCCGGCTCCTGTTTCGAGGCCGCGAGATAGCGTCAGAGGGGGAGCTGCGCTTTGCGGGAACGCACAACTTCACGAACGCCCTCTTCGCTGCAGCGGTAGCCGAGAGGCTCGGGGTGTCGATGGATGCAATCAGGGCGGGCATCCTGGG
>JBJMIY010000082.1:0-9002 GCA_045806605.1 Rubrobacteraceae bacterium | reverse complement strand
TGTCGGCGCCAGAATCTTCGCCGTCGCTGACGCCCTCGACGCGATGACGAGCGACCGCCCCTACCGCAAGGCGATGAGCTGGAGCGCCGCCGGCCGCGAGATTCTGTCCGAATCGAAGAGCCAGTTCGACCCGGCGGTCGTGAAGGCGTTCGTCGCGCGCGACCGGACGCTCCGGGCGATCCGGCGCGAGTTCGCCACGGCCGCGTAGACGTTTACACTGGCGGGCCGGTCGGTACCGGCCGTGAGTCGCCGGTCTGGTGCCAGAGGACGATCTTTCCCTTCTTCACGCGGAAGATCGCCGTCGCCCGCTGGCCCGGGCCGTCGCACTTGCTCGTCTTACGGTTGCCGAGGAGGAAAGTCGCACGGGTCGTGTCGCCCTTCGTCCTGATCGAGACGATCTGGCCCGAGCACGGGAGCGCGGCATTCCAGGCGACGGCTTGGGCGTGCGTCTCGAGGCGGATCGTCGTTCCCGCCTGGACGACCTCCGCTCCCGGTGCGAACAGTTTCGCCGCTGCGTCGTTGTCGCCCGTGTTGAGCTCTTGGCTCCATGCCCTGACGACGCTTTCCGGCGAGGGTGCGCTCGAGCCGCAGCCGGCGAGCGCGGCGGCGCAGATCAGTCCGAGCCCGAGCCTGAGCCACAAAACGAGGCGACTAATATCACGCGCGTGACCTTCGATCTCAGCCCGGAGCAGCGCGAGATCCAGTCGCTCGCCCGGGATTTCGCGGACGAGAAGATCGCGCCGCACGCGGCAGAGTGGGATCGAGACCACCGCTTCCCCCGTGAGCTCTTCGCCGAACTCGCCGAGCTCGGGCTGATGGGCGCGTGCGTACCGGAGGAGTACGGCGGGGCCGGGGCGGACTTCCTCTCTTACGCGTTACTGATCGAGGAGATCAGCCGCGCCGACGCTGGTGTCGGCGTGACGCTCGCCGTCCACACGAGCGCGGGTACGCTCCCGATCGTGATGTACGGGGACGCGGACCAGAAGGCGCGGTGGGTGCCGGATCTTGCTCAGGGAAACAAGATCGGGTCCTTCGCCCTCACCGAGCCCACTACAGGCTCCGACGCGTCCGCGATACAGACGACCGCCGAGCGGGTCGAAGGCGGCTACAGGCTCTCGGGCCACAAGCAGTGGGTTACGAACGGCCGCGTCGCCGGCTCCATGATCTCCTACGCCCGCGCCCCCGGGGCCGTGAAGGCATTCGTAATCTCCATGGACGCCGAAGGCGTCTCGTTTGGCAAGCACGCGCAGAAGATGGGCGTCATCTCCGCCACGACCGACGACGTGCTTCTGGACAACGTCTTCGTCCCGGAGGAAGACCGGCTCCTGCCCGAGGGCAAGGGGCTTTCCGTAGCGCTCGGAACGCTGGACTTCGGCAGGATCGGGATCGCCGCGCAGGCCCTGGGTATCGCCGAAGCTGCCTTCCTGTACGCCTCGGAATACGCGGCGGAGAGGACGACCTTCGGCAAGCCCATAGCCGAGCACCAGGCCATAGCGTTCAAGCTGGCGGACATGCAGACCAAGATAAGGGCCGCGCGGCTCCTCACCCACGAGGCAGCCTGGATGAAGGACCGCGGGATGCGCGTTACCGAAGCCGGCGCCCGCGCGAAGCTCTACGCCTCACAGGTGGCTAACGAGGTCACCTACAACGCGGTTCAGATTCTAGGCGGCTACGGGTACATGAAGGATCACCCTGTCGAGCGTCACTACCGCGACGCGCGGGTCACGGAGATCTACGAGGGCACGAGCGAGATACAGCGCCTCGTCATCTCGCGCGGCATCCTCAAGGAGAGAGCAGAGTCTCCGGGCGGCGTCGAGGGCTCCCGGCCAGTCGTCGGGTAAGAAGTTCGGTGATAGTGCCCGCAAGGAACGAGAGGGTGACGGTCGAGAGCGCGCAGGGGGCTGGATCCCACCGGCCGCCTTGGAATTCGGGGGTTATGCTACAGTCTAGGCAAAGGGAGCGGACACACCGGAGGGTTTAAAGTGGACACCAAAAAGGGCGCGCGCGAGCGCTGGGAGGAAGCCTACTCGAAGAACCCCGAGCGCGACGCCGAGTACTCCACCATGTCCGGCATCCCCATCAAACCCCTCTACACCCCCGATGACGTGGAAGGCTCCTACGACGAGAAGCTGGGTTATCCCGGCGAGTACCCTTACACGCGCGGCGTCTACCCGAACATGTACCGCGGACGGCTGTGGACAGTCAGGCAGTTCGCGGGCTTCGGAGATGCCGAGGAGACGAACCGGCGGTTCAGGTACCTCATAGATCACGGCCAGAACGGTCTCTCGGTCGCCTTCGACATGCCGACCCTGATGGGTCTGGACTCGGACTCACCGCTGTCTCTGGGTGAAGTAGGGACCGAAGGTGTTGCTGTAGATTCACTCGAAGACATGGAGCGGCTCTTCGAGGGCATCCCGATGGGGGAGATCACGACCTCCATGACCATTAACGCCCCGGCGATGGTGCTGCTCGCGATGTACGTCGTAGCCGCGGAGAAGCAGGGCGTCCCGCCCGAGGCTCTGGGCGGCACCAACCAGAACGACATACTCAAGGAGTACATCGCCCAGAAGGAGTGGCTCTTCCCGCCCGCGCCTTCCATGCGCGTCTTCAAGGACATGCTCGTCTACGCGACCGAGCACATGCCCCGCTGGAACACTGTCTCCATCTCCGGTTACCACATCCGCGAGGCCGGGAGCACCGCCGCGCAGGAGCTGGCTTTCACCCTCGCGGACGGCTTCGCGTACGTGGAGGCTGGCATCGAGGCGGGCCTCGACGTGGACGACTTCGCCCCGCGCTTCTCCTTCTTCTTCAACTCGCACATAGACTTCTTCGAGGAGATCGCCAAGTTCCGCGCCGCGCGGCGCATCTGGGCCACCGTGATGAAGGAGAAGTACGGTGCGAAGAACGAGAAGAGCCTCCTCATGCGCTTCCACACCCAGACCGCGGGCGTCTCTCTGACGGCCCAGGAGCCGCACAACAACGTCGCTCGCACAGCCTTCGAGGCGCTCGCCGCCATCCTCGGCGGGACGCAGAGCTTGCACACCAACTCCCTCGACGAGGCGCTCGCGTTGCCCACTGAAGAAGCGGTAAGGATCGCGGTCCGGACGCAGCAGATCGCCGCATTGGAGACAGGGGTGACGAACACCATAGACCCGTTGGGCGGCTCGTACTTCGTCGAGGCTCTGACGGATGAGATCGAGCGCCAGGCCTACGACTACTTCAGGCAGATAGACGAGATGGGCGGGATGATAGAGGCCATCGAGGCCGGCTTCCCGATGCGCGAGATCGCCGAGGCGAGCGCCCGCTACCAGCGTGAGCTCGAAGAACGCAAGCGCTACATGGTCAACGTCAACGTCTACGAGCCGCAGGATGAACAGGAGATGGAGATCCACCGTATAGACCCCGAGATCTCCGAGCGGCAACTCGAACGCCTCAGAGAGCTCAAGGAGCGTCGTGACAACGCCCTCGTCGAAAAGCGGCTGGACGAGCTCAAAGAGGCGGCCAGAGGGGAAGAGAACACGATGTACCCGATCCTCGAGGCCGTCCGCGCCTACGCAACGGTGCAGGAGATCTGCGACGCTATGAAAGAGGTCTTCGGCGACTACCGCGAGACGCCGGTGATTTAGAGCACGCTGCCCTGCGGGCAGCTTGTCAGCACGCTCCAGCCTTCGGCTTCCGCTTGTCAGCACGCCCTCTTCGAGGGCTTGTCAGCTAGGATGGTGCGTTGCGCCTCTCCGCAGCGCTAGACTGAGCTACTGCCGCAAAGAAAGCCGTCTCGTAATACGTGATCCGGGTGTGAGCCCAACGGCAGAAGAAGCTGAAATGCTGACAAGCGGACGCGTCAGCCGGAGCGTGCTGACTTGGGATATAATGATGTTGGTACATCTGTAGCAGGTTGGTGAACGACTGGGAAGGAGTTGGGTCGTGCACGCCAGGGTTGTGAACCTTCGGGTCCGTCCGGTGGACACGGAGGAGATGGTCCGCATCTACCGGGACTCGGTCATTACTGCCTACAGGCGGCAGCCGGGTTTCGGGGGAGCGATGTTGCTAACGGACCCCGAGACGGGGATCGGGATCTCGGTGACGATGTGGGAGACCGAGGCTGACAGGGAGGCTGTGGAGGCTAGCGGATACTACAAGGAGAAGATCGCCAAGGTTGCCGATCTTCTCGTCGAGACGCCTGTACGCAAACACTACGAAGTCAGCATTCTGGAGCCGGCGCGGGAGCTGACGGGGTAACGAGCGGCGCTGCATGGTAGAAGCATACGGCTGGTCTGTCTGGCGGATTTGGGAAGCGGGGATTTGGTAGGATAGATATTCGAGGAGCGGTCCCGTTCCTTGAGGGAGAGCGGAGCTTAGGAGGAGGTCTATGGCTGTCGAGGAGACCCGGACCCGCCATGAGTCCCTGGGTCTGAGCGAGGATGACCTGCTAAAGATCTACCGCAACATGCTGCTCGCTCGCAGGGTGGACGAGCGGTCCTGGATCCTGAACCGCCAGGGCAAGGCGGCGTTCGTCATCTCCTGCCAGGGTCAGGAGGGTTGCCAGGTCGGCGCGGCCTACAACCTGCGTCCCGGTTACGACTACGTCTACCCCTACTACCGCGACCATGGCATCGTTATGACTCTGGGGATGACCGCCAGGGACGAGTTTCTCGCGCTCCTCGGGAAGAAGGAGGACCCGAACAGCGGCGGGCGCCAGATGCCGGGGCACTTCTCGAGCCGCGAGTTCAACATAGTCACCGCCTCGGCGCCCATCTCGGTCCAGTACCCGCAGGCGACCGGAAGCGCTCTGGCCTTCAAGATGCGCGGTGAGGACGGGGTGGTGCTCGCCTGTGGCGGCGAGGCCTCTACCAGCGAGGGTGACTGGCACGAGGCGATGAACTTCGCCGGTATCCACGATCTCCCCATAATCTTCCTCGTAGAGAATAACGTCTACGCCATCTCGGTCCCCGAGCCGCTGCAGGTCGCCGGCTCCATAGCAAAGCGCGCCGAGGGTTATGGCTTCCCCGGCCACAGGGTGGACGGGAACGACGTGCTCGCTGTCTACGAGGTAGTCAGAGAAGCCGTCGAGCGTGCCCGCAGAGGGGATGGTCCGACCTTGATCGAGGCCAAGACCTACCGCATGACCGCCCACTCCTCGGACGACGACGACAGGCGCTACCGCGAGCGCGAGGAGATCGAGGAGTGGCGCCAGAAGGACCCGATCGTGCGCTTCGAGAAGTATCTGATGGAGAACGGGCTCCTCGACGAGGAGAGGAGAGAGGAGATATCGGCCGAGATAAAGGCGCAGGTCGCCGAGGCGAGCGAGTACGCGGAACAAGCGCCCTTCGCCGATCCCGAAGAGGCGCTCGAGCGCGTCTACGCCGAGGGTTAGGGAGATGGCCGAGAAGAACCTGCTGCAGGCTATCCACGAAGGGCTCGCGGAGGAGATGCGCTCCGACGACACCGTGATGGTGATGGGCGAGGACGTGGGAAGGGCCGGCGGGGTGTTCAGGGTAACCCAGGGGCTCCAGGAGGAGTTCGGGCCTCTCCGGGTCATGGACACGCCTCTGGCAGAGAGCCTGATCGTCGGCTCCGCCATAGGTCTCTCCGTCAACGGGATGCGCCCCGTGGCCGAGATACAGTTCGCCGACTTCATCCCGCCTGCCTTCGACCAGATCGTCAGCGAGGCAGCCCGCTTCTACTACCGCTCGAACGGCGCGTGGAACGTGCCCATAACCATCCGCGCTCCCTACGGCGTGGTGCCGGGCGGTGCGCTCTACCACTCCCAGAGCATCGAGGCGTACTTCTGCAACACCCCTGGCCTCAAGGTCGTCGCCCCGACGTTCCCGGCGGACGCGAAGGCCATGATCAAGAGCTCCATCCGCGACCCCAACCCCGTCCTGTTCCTCGAGCACAAGCGGACCTACCGACTCATAAAAGAGGACGTGCCGAACGACGATTACGAGGTCCCCCTGAGCAAGGCCCGCGTCCACCGCGAGGGGAGCGACCTGACGGTGGTCTCCTACGGGCTGACGCTCTACACGGCGCTCCAGGTGGCTCAGAAACTCTCCGAGGAAGAGGGGATCGAGGCCGAGATCGTCGAGCCTCGGACGCTCTACCCTCTGGACAGGGAGACGATACTCGACTCTGCGAAAAAGACGGGCAAGTTCCTGGTCGTCTCGGAGGCGAACCTGACGGGATCGGTATCAGGAGAGATCGCGGCCATCGTCGCGCGGGAGGCGTTCGAGTGGCTCGATGGGCCAGTCATGCGCCTCGGGGCACCGGACATCCCGGCTGCGGCGTTCGCCAAGCCGATGATGGACTTCTTCGTCCCTAGTCAAGAGAAGATAGAGTCGGCGATGCTCGAGCTGGCCCGCTACTAGATGGGCGTCAGGGACTACAACAGGGAAGCCTGGGACAGAGAGGTCGAGCGCGGCAACGAGTGGACCGTCCCTGTCGGCCGCGACGTCATCGAGGCCGCCCGTCAGGGCCGGTGGGAGATCTTGCTCACGGAGACCAAACCGGTCCCGAAGGACTGGTTCCCGGACCTCCAGGGCGCGGATGTCCTCTGCCTCGCTTCGGGCGGCGGGCAGCAGGCCCCTGTACTCGCGGCGGCGGGCGCGAACGTCACCGTGCTGGACAACTCGCCGGGGCAACTGGCACAGGACCGCCTGGTCGCCGAGCGCGAGGGGCTCGACCTGAGAACGGTCGAGGGGGATATGGCTGACCTCTCGTTGTTTCCGGACGAGAGCTTCCACCTCGTCTTCCACCCCGTCTCTAACCTCTTCGCCCCCGAGGTACGCCCTGTGTGGGTGGAGGCGTTCCGCGTGCTGCGCCGAGGGGGGTATCTTCTGGCCGGGTTCCTCAACCCCGCTGTCTATATCTTCGACCTGGAGCTCGTGGATAGCAGCGGCGAGCTGCGCGTGAGGTATGCACTCCCCTACGCGGACGCGACGAGCAAGAGCGAAGAAGCTGTGGCGCGGCAGATCGAGAGGGGCGAGCCGCTCGAGTTCAGCCACACGCTGGAAGACCAGATCGGCGGGCAGATCGAGGCGGGTTTCGCTATCGTCGGTTTCTACGAAGACAGCCACCGCGACGACCCGATCGCGGCCCGCATGCCCACCTACATCGCCACGCGGGCGATCAAGCAGTAGTACCGGGAGGAGGAGAGGTGGCGACACCCGTAACGATGCCCCAACTCGGGGAGAGCGTGACAGAGGGTACTATAACCCGCTGGCTCAAGGCCGAGGGGGACGAGGTCGAGAAGGACGAGCCCCTCGCCGAGGTGGACACGGACAAGGTCAACGCCGAGCTCCCATCGCCAGTTGCGGGCAAGATCGAGAAGCTCCTCGTCTCCGAAGGAACCACCGTGGACGTCGGCACCGAGATCCTGCTCGTCGTCACTGGCGGCGAGGAGTCAGGGCCTGTGGAGGCTCAGCCCCGCGAGGACGCGGCCGCCGAAGGCCCGACCGAGGAGTTCCCGGCCGCGGACACCGAGGCACAGCCGGCCGTAGAGAACGGCGGCGAGAAGCAGCGCGCTGTCGCCGAGGCGCGCGACTCGCGAAACGAAGGGAACGGCCGGGGGACGGTCGAGGACGCAGAGACGCTGAGGTTGCAGCGTTCCTCGCCGGTCGTGAGGCGGCTCGCCGAGGAGAACGACGTGGATATCTCGGAGATCTCCGGCACGGGCACCGGCGGCAGGGTGACCAAGAAGGATATCGAGAGCTACATAGAGGAGCGCGGAGGGGAGCGCGAGGTCGCTGCCGAAGCGCAGCCTGAGGCTCGACCCGACCGCGTGCGGGTCCACGACGGCGACCGCGTCGTGGAGCTCACGAGCGTCCGGCGGGCAATCGCGAACCGCATGGCTGTAAGTAAGGCGGAGATACCGCACGCCTGGACGCTGGTCGAGGTGGACATGACGGGTCTCGCCGCGCTGCGCGAGAAGGAGAAGGAAGCGTTCGCCGAGCGCGAGGGAGTCAAGCTGACCTACCTTCCGTTCATCGTCAAGGCCGCGGTGGAGGCTCTCAAGGAGCAGCCGGTCCTCAACTCGGTGTGGGACGGGGACAGGATCTTGCTCCGCAAGCAGATCAACGTGGGGGTCGCGGTGGACCTGGAGGAAGGCGCCCTCGTAGTCCCCGTCATCCGCGACGCCGACGAGCTCAACTTAGTCGGCCTCGCCCGCAGAATAGACGACATGGTGAAGCGCGCGCGTGCCAAGCAGCTCGGCACCGAGGATGTATCCGGCGGCACGTTCACCGTGAACAATCCCGGCGCTCTCGGAAGCGTCGCCTCCACGCCCATCATAAACCACCCGCAGGCGGCGATACTGCAGGCCGAGGCTGTCGTCAAGCGGCCCGTCGTCGTGGACGACGCCATAGCCATCCGCAGCATGATGAACCTCGAGGTCTCCTTCGATCACCGTATCCTCGACGGAGGTGTCGCTCTCCACTTCCTCAACGCGGTCAAGCGGAGACTGGAGAGCTATATGCCCGAGAGCGGCATCGGATAAGCGTTGTCGGAGCCTGGCGCGGAGCGGTTCGCTGAAGACGAATTCCGGTACCTGCTCGAAGCGGTGCTGCGACGAATAGACCGCGAGGAGCTGGCACGCCTCGTGCAGGAGCTCGTCTGCATCCCGAGCGTCTACCATCCCGAGGAAGCGGACGGCAACGAGGCATGTGTTGCCCGGTTCCTCGTTAACTACCTCGAAGACAAAGGCTTCGAGGTCCGCACGGAGGAGGTCGCGCCGGAACGCCCGAACGTGTGGGCGGTGTGGGGTGGAGACCGGCCCGGCAAGACCCTGCTCTTCGAGGCACACACAGACGTGGTGACCGAAGGGCGGGCTGGGGACTGGGAGCACCCGCCGTTCGGGGCCGAGTTGGTCGGGGACCGCATCTACGGGCGGGGCGCGTGCGACACGAAGGGGAACCTGGCTGCAGCGGTCGTGGCCGTCGGTGCTATCAAAGACTCGGGACTACCGTTTCCGGGCAAACTCATCCTCTGCCATCCGGTAGACGAGGAGG
>JBJMIY010000081.1:0-4114 GCA_045806605.1 Rubrobacteraceae bacterium | reverse complement strand
TCGCGCCTGGCGCGGGCGAAGCCCACCATCCAGCGCAAGGCCAGCGTGTTGGCCCTGCGGGCGTCCACCTCGACGGGCACCTGGTAGGTGGCGCCACCTACTCTCCGGCTCTTCACCTCCAGGCGGGGCCTGATGTTGTCCAGGGCGTTGTTCAGGACCTGGACCGGGCTCGTGCCCGTGCGCTCTTCGATGTAGGAGAGGGCGTCGTAGATGATCTTCTCGGAGGTGCTCTTCTTGCCGTCAAGCATGATCTTGTTTATCAGCTGTTGCACCAGCACGCTCCCGTAGACGGGATCGCCGGTTATCTTCTTCTTGGGTGGCGCTGCTCGCCTCGGCATCTCCTATCCTCCTACGACTTCTTGGTACCGTACTTGGAGCGGCCCTGCTTGCGGTTGTTGACCCCAAGCGTGTCGAGCGCCCCACGCACGACCTTGTAACGAACACCTGGCAGGTCCTTCACCTGCCCGCCGCGTACCAGCACGACGGAGTGCTCCTGCAGGTTGTGCCCCTCGCCAGGAACGTAGGCCGTGACCTCCTGGCCGTTCGTCAGACGCACCCTCGCAACCTTGCGCAACGCGGAGTTCGGCTTACGCGGCGTCGTGGTCGAGACGCGCGTGCACACGCCGCGCTTCTGGGGAGATCCCTGCAGCGCCGGCGTCGCCGCCTTCTTCGTCTGTTTCTCCCGCTCGTTGCGCACAAGCTGGTTGGTCGTGGGCATGGACGCGCCTCTCTCTCTATCCGTGCAAAGGGGCTTACAGAATCACGTGCCACGGCACGAAGCCTTTGCTACCCATTGGTAACGACTCGTAACCGCAGCGAACTATTTTAGGCTCAGAAGACCGCTATGTCAAGCCATGAGCGGCCGGCTTTCGCTGGTCGCTCCGGTCAGCACTTCGGCTTTATCTTCCGCCGGCGACCTCTTCGGTCGGGTTCGACCCTCCTAGGGGGTCGCGCCGTGGAACTCGCACGAGCGCGTTGCTCTCGATCAGCCCCCAGCCAAAGGAGCTGAGGGCTGATCGCTGATTAGCTGACAGCTAAGATGCCGCTATGTCGAGTTCATCGACGTCCTGCGTCCTGTAGCCCTCGACGGCCACGGTGAGCTGCCTGTAACGCGGCAGTCCTGTGGCTGCGGGTATGAGTTTCCCGATAATGACGTTCTCCTTCAGGCCTGCGAGGCTGTCCACCTTGCCCTCGATGGCAGCGTCGGTAAGGACGCGTGCCGTCTCCTGGAAAGAGGCCGCAGAGAGGAAGCTGTCGGTGGCGAGCGAGGCCTTGGTTATGCCCATAAGCACCGTGTGGTAGGTGGCCTGAGTGCCTTCCTCCTCCTCGACGCGTGCGTTCTCGGCCAGGACAGTAAAGCGGTCGGCGACCTGCTCGGGGAGCAACTTCGTATCGCCGGGGTCGTCCACGATCACCTTGCGCAGCATCTGGCGTACGATGACCTCGATGTGCTTGTCGTGGATGTCCACGCCCTGGGCACGGTAGACCTTCTGCACCTCGTCGACCAGGTAGCGCTCGGTCGTGGTGCTGCCGCGGCCGTAGCGGAGGTCGTTCTCCAGGATGGCGTGCGGGTAGATGGACCCTTCCGTGATCGGGGTGTTCGCCCTGACCTCGGCGCCCTCCACGAACTCAGGCCTGAGGAGCTGGCGCTCGACAGTGTACGACTTCTCCTCGCCATCTGGCGCGGTGATAACGACCGTTATCTGCCTGTCGGAGTCTGCCTCCTCGAGGGAGACGATACCGTCGATCTCGGCTAGGGTCGCCTCGGCCTTGGGATGACGGGCCTCGAAGAGCTCGACGACCCTGGGGAGGCCTGCCGTAATGTCCTCGCCGGCGATGCCGCCGGTGTGGAAGGTGCGCATCGTGAGCTGGGTGCCAGGCTCCCCGATAGACTGGGCCGCGATGATGCCGACGGCCTCACCTACGTCGACCGGCCTGTAAGTCGATAGCGCCCTGCCGTAGCAGGTCTGGCAGACGCCGTGCGGGCTCTCGCACTTGGAGGGCGTCCGCACGGGAACGAGCGTCTCGCGCGGCAGCACCTTGCGCCAGGTGGCAAGGAGGCCTGGGGTGATGTCCTCGCCTGCGGTGGCGACGACCTCTGCCGTCTGGGGGTTCACCAGATCACGGGCCAGGAAGCGGGCGGCGACCGAATCGTTCGCGTCGCCCCTGCCGCCTTCCAGGTAGAGCGGAAGGTCGACATAGCCGTCCGAGCCGCAGTCCTCGTCGTTCACCACGACATCCTGGGCGACGTCGACGAGGCGGCGGGTCAGGTAGCCAGAGTCGGCGGTACGCAGGGCCGTGTCGGCCTGGCCCTTTCTCGCGCCGTGGGTCGAGGTGAAGTACTCCAGCACCGAGAGGCCTTCCATGAAGTTGGACTTCACGGGCTCCTCGATGATCTCGCCCTTCGTGTTCGTCATCAGGCCGCGCATGCCGGCGAGCTGCGTGATCTGGGAGTAGTTACCACGAGCGCCGGAGTTGGCCATCATGTAGATCGGGTTCAGGCGCCAGAGGTTCGCCTTCATGGCGTCCTCGACCTCGTTCTTGGCCTCGGTCCACAGGGTGATGACGCGCTCTAGCCTCTCGTCGTCGGAGATGAAGCCCTGGTCCCACTGATCCTCGACCTCATCGACCATGGCCTGGTAGCGCGCGAGGATCTCGTCCTTCTGCTCCGGCACGACTATGTCGTTCTTGCCGACGGAGATACCTGCCCGCGTGGCAGTGTGGAACCCTACCCTCTTGAGGGTGTCGAGAAGCCGGCTAACGAGCTCGGTCGGGTAGCGCTCCACGTAGTGCTGGACGAGGTCCTTGATCTCACCCTTCTTCAACACGTGGTTGACGAACTCGTAGCCCTCCGGGTCGTAGTCCTCGCCGAGGTAGTCCCGCAAGGTCTGCTCGATGTTCTCGTTGAAGAGAACACGCCCGAGGGTAGCCTCGACCTTCGCGCCGGCGCGGCGGTACAGGACCTTGTCGTGGATCTTGAGGGTGCCCTCCTTGTAGGCCGCCTCGGCCTCGTCGTAGGAGGAGAGGTAAGCCTTGGGCTGCGCCTCCTCGAAGTCGTCGTCGGCGTAGGTGATGTAGTAGAGCCCGAGCACCATGTCCTGCGAGGGGACGGCGATCGGGAACCCGTTCGCCGGGAGCAGGATGTTCTGCGTCGAGAGCATCAGGACGCGGGCCTCGGCCTGCGCCTCCGGGCTCAGGGGAACGTGCACCGCCATCTGGTCGCCGTCGAAGTCCGCGTTGAACGCCGCGCATACCAGGGGGTGGACCTGAATCGCCTTGCCCTCGACGAGCACCGGCTCGAAAGCCTGGATGCCCAGACGGTGGAGGGTAGGAGCGCGGTTCAGAAGGACCGGGTGCTCTTTGATGACGTCCTCGAGCACGTCCCAGACCTCGGGGCGCAACCTCTCGACCATCTGCTTGGCGCTCCGGATGTTCGGGGCCAGCGCCCTGTCCACCAGGACCTTCATGACGAACGGCTTGAAGAGCTCGACCGCCATGAGGCGCGGCAGACCGCACTGGTGCATCTTGAGGCCGGGACCGACCACGATGACCGAGCGGCCCGAGTAATCCACGCGCTTGCCAAGCAGGTTCTGCCGGAAGCGGCCCTGCTTGCCCTTGAGCATGTCGGAGAGGCTCTTGAGGGCGCGGTTTCCGGCGCCCGTTACGGCCCGACCCCTTCTCCCGTTGTCGAAGAGGGCGTCGACGGCCTCCTGGAGCATCCGCTTCTCGTTGTTCACGATCACGTCCGGAGCCCCGAGGTCGAGCAGGCGCCTAAGCCTGTTGTTCCTGTTTATGACGCGCCTGTAGAGATCATTCAGGTCGCTCGTGGCGAAGCGCCCGCCGTCGAGCTGGACCATCGGCCGCAGGTCGGGGGGCAGGACGGGGATGGCGTCCATGATCATCCACTCGGGACGGTTGCCGCTGGTGCGGAAAGCGTCCACGACCTTCAGGCGCTTGATGGCCTTCTGGCGCTTCTGGCCGCGCGACTCGTTGACCGTGTCGCGCAGGTCCTGGGCCTCCTCCTCGAGGTCGACCTGGGTTATGAGGTCCCTTATGGCCTCCGCGCCCATGCCGCCGCGGAAGTACACGCCGTAGCCGTACTCGTCGCCGAAGC
>JBJMIY010000080.1:0-7629 GCA_045806605.1 Rubrobacteraceae bacterium | reverse complement strand
CCGTATCGTAGTAAGTGTCGAGCAAGTCCTTCGTGGCTTCTCGGACGACGGCCAGGCCGGATGCAGAAGGGTGTTCCTCGAGCCAGCTCTCTACGAGATCCAGGTCGGACGCCTCGAACTGCCACTCGACCTCCTGCTGGTCCAGTGTCTGCTTTTGCATAGAGTTGGCAATCACCTCAGTTAACGACGCTCGGAGAAGCGGCTATGGTAGCACCCATCCCTCGCGGCGGTCAATCGTCATCGGAGTCGCCCTACTAGAATCCCTCTTCCAGCAGGAGCGCCTGGCTGTCGAGCGGCTCCTCGTCCCCTCTCGGGCGGAGTTGCTCGAAGGAGCCGTCGGGCCCCAGTTCCCAGGCGTTGACCGTATCGGAGAGCTGGAGCTCCAGGAGACGCCGGACCTTATCGCGGTGTCGCTCCTCGCGCAGGGGGAAGAGCTGCTCGACCCTGCGGTCCAGATTGCGCTGCATCAGATCTGCGCTGCCGAGGTAGATCTTCTCTTCTTCGCCCTCTCCGAAGGCGAGCGCGCGGGCGTGTTCCAGGAAGCGCCCCACGAGCGAGACCACCCGGATGTTCTCGCTTATGCCTTCGAGGCCGGGCCTCAAGCAGCAGATGCCGCGGATGATGAGGTCAATCCTCACCCCGGCCTGCGAGGCCTCGTAGAGCGACTCGATGATCCGGGGGTCCGTGAGCGAGTTCATCTTGAACATAAGACGAGCCGGCTCTCCCCGTCGCGCCTTCTCGGTCTGCTCCTCGATGAGGCGCACTATGCCCTCGCGCAGGTTCAGGGGAGCGACGAGCAGTTCGTGGTACTCCTCTTGCTCAGAGTAGCCGGTCAGGTAGTTAAAGAGGTCCGAGACGTCTTCGGCGAGGATCGGGTCGTCGGTGAAGTACGAGAAGTCCGTGTAGATGCGGGCGGTCGAAGGGTTGTAGTTCCCGGTGCCCATGTGGACGTAGCGCCTCAGTCCCGAACCCTCGCGCCGGACGACGAGGCAGATCTTGGCGTGCGTCTTGAGGCCCACGATGCCGTAGGCGACGTGCACGCCCCGGGCCTCGAGCTGGCGCGCCCAGGTAATGTTCGGTTCCTCGTCGAAGCGCGCTTTGAGCTCCACGAGGACGGCGACCTGCGTCTGCTCGTCGCGGGCCTCCGAGAGCGCCTCGACGATCGGGGAGTTCGAGCCGACGCGGTAGAGGGTCTGCTTGATGGCGAGGACGTCGGGGTCGGAGGCGGCGGCCCGGACAAACTCCACTACGGGCGCGAAGGAGTCGTAGGGATGATAGAGCAGAATATCTCCCTGCCTTATCGCCGAGGTGATCGAGCGCGCGCTCCGGATCTCGGAGGGTACCCGCGGCGTCAGGGGCGGATAGAGGAGATCCGGCCTGTCGAGGTGCGTGAGCTCGTCGAGGTCGGCGAGCCCTATCGGCTCGGGCACTGCGTAGACCGAGGCCGGGTCTATCTTGAGGTTCTTCGCGAGCCACTCGCGCAGGTCTTCGGGCATCACCTCGGTGACGACTAGCCTGACGCTCTGCCCGAACCAGCGGCCCTCGACCTCGTCCTCTATCGCTTGCAAGAGATCCGCGGCCTCGTCCTCTTCTATCACGAAGTCCGCGTTGCGCGTCACCTGGAAGACGTAGCTCGCCACCACCTCCTTGCCGGGGAAGAGCTCGTCCAGGTTGGCCGCTATGACCTCCTCGACCCTCACCAGCCTGACCTCGGGACGTCCTTGGCCGTCGGCACTCTCCTCAGGCAGGCGGATGAAGCGGTCTATCGTGTTGGGCACCTTCACACGCGCCATCACCTTTCGGCCCTCATCCTCTATGACGATTAGCAGGTTGAGGGATAGGTTGGAGATGTGCGGGAAGGGGTGGGCCGGGTCTATGGCGAGAGGGGTCAGGATCGGCAGTACTTCCCGGGCGAACCTCTCGCGCAGGCTCCTCTTCTCCGCCGCCTTCAGCTTCTTGTGGGGTACGACGCGTATGCCCGCTTCCTCCAGAGCCGGGAAGAGCTCCTCCCCGAGTATGCGCCGCTGTTCGGCGAAGAAGCTCTCTGTGTGGTCGTGGATGCGGGAGAGCTGCTCCTCCGGGGTCATGCCGTCCGGGACGGGATTGGGCAGATCGGAGGCGACCTGCTGCTGGAGACCCGCGACCCGGATCATGAAGAACTCGTCGAGGTTGGTCTCGGAGATGGCGACGAACCGGACCCTCTCCAACAGGGGATGCCGCTCGTCGCGCGCCTGCGCAAGTACCCGGTCGTTGAACTCCAGCCAGGAGAGCTCCCGGTTTATGTAAAGTGATGGGTCCGAAAGGCTCGGCCTGCGTGCTGCTACGTCTGTCATATCTCCTTCTCCTCCGCGAGCGTGAGGAGTGTTCCTTCTCTCAAGCCTCCACGCGCCACGGTCAACCTGTCCCTATCGAAGTGCTCCAGTATCGCGGCGAGCGTGGTGATCGCCGCCGGCATCACCTGCGCCCGCTCGGGAGCGAGCCCGTGCTCGCGCGCGAGCACCGCCGAGGGAATCTCGCATATCTCGAGGGCAAGCTTCCGCATCCGCTCCACCGTCAGACTATCTCGCGTGATCTTGAGGATGGCCCTCGCTGACCCGCCGACCGCCACGACCGAGACCCGCTGCGATAGGCTCCACCCTGGCACCATATCCTTGACGTGCTCATCGAGTGCCCGTAACTCCTTTTTCTTTGCCGGATCGTTGTCCACGAATCGCTCCGTAGTGCGGTTGGAGCCCAGCGGCAACGAGACCTGCATGAGCGGGCCGCTTGACGCCTCCCCGACGATCAGCTGCGCCGATCCCCCGCCGAGGTCCACCACAAGTACAGGACCCTCCAACGAAGTCCCGACCGCCGACACCGCCCCCCGAAATCCGAGCGCGGCCTCCTCTTCGCCCGAGATCAGGCGCATCTTCAGATCCGTAAGCTCCCGCACCCTCTCACGTAGCTCCAGGCCATTCTCCGCGTCTCGCACCGCGCTCGTGGCAAGGATCACCGGCTCGGAAACGCCGTTCAGCGCAGAGATCCTGGCGAAGAGGGCGATGGCATCCGCCGCCAGCGGTAGCCTCTCCTGCGCTATGCGCCCCGTCTTCTCCACTCCAGCCCCGAGACGGGCCGAGACCTTCTCGCCGGTGACGGGTAGAACGGTGCCCCCATCCACCTCCCCAACGAGGAGATGTATGGTGTTGGATCCCACGTCTATCACCGAGTGCCGACTCAAGCGGTCATCCTTCCGGGTGTTCGTGATCGGCGTGAACTGCTACACCGTCCATGATACATCCCCATCCATTCAGGTGGTATATTGCGCCGGATCAACTCCGGAGGAAGCCATCTCGAAGAAGAAAGCGAAGAAGGCCAGAGCCCGCGCGAACGGAGCCCTGACGACCCTGGCGCGGCCGAGACCAGCCGCGAAGGTCAGGGAGCACGATGCCCACGTGCTCGTGTGCGGCAGCGGCGACTGCAAGAAGCGCGGCTCGAAAGAAGTCCGCAAGGTCCTGAAAGAAGAGCTGCGCAAGAGGGGTATGGTCGGGGCCGTCCGCGTGGACTCCGTCGAATGTCTCGGCCTCTGCAAACACGGCCCGAACGCCGTCGTCTACCCCGGAGGCACCTGGTACCTCGGCCTCACGAGAAGCGACGTGCCCGAGGTCGTCGAGCGCCACCTCGAGGGCGGCGAGCCCGTAGAACACCTCGCCGCCGGGTTCCGCCCTCGCAAGTAGAAGAAGAGGTAGGTGCGGTTCGCGAACCGCACCTACGCTAAGCGACGCTCGTCAGCTCGGCCTGGACGATCAGGCGGTCCGAGTAGTCGGGAAGCGTACACGTCTGCAGGGTGACCACGCTCCTGCCGGCGACCGGCTGCGTGACGTGGAAATCGGTTGGGGCTACGACGGTCTTCTTGAAGACCTCATAGGTGTAGCGCGTGCCGTTGGCGTCGGTCAGGATGACCTCATCACCGTTCTCGAGCGCGTTCAGATCCCAGAAGACCAGATAACTCTCGGTGCCGGGGAAACCCATGCGGTGACCCGCTATGTAGACGTTGGATCCATCCTGCCACGGGAAGCCCGTGCCGTTGACGTGGAGCGCCCCGTCGTGGAGCGCAGCCTCGTCGTCAATGCCGCCGTCGTAGACGGGCACCTCGTTGACGCGCTTCATCTCTGGGACGCTTATCTTCATCGTCGAGTTGTTCGGGGCCTCGGCGCCGAAGAGGGCCGAGGTCGCGAAAGGGTCCCCCATCATGAAGGAATACCCGATGACAGCCAGCCCGGCGACGATGAGGAGAGGCGAGACGACCGCCGCCAGCATCTTGGCCGGGCTACGCTGCGTCTTGTACTTCTTCATCGCCCTCCACCTGCCTTCCCACACAATGCTTTCAATTCCTTAAATATAAACATAGCCCTTAAACGTAACATACCGGTTACAAAACGGGGTCTTGTTGGTAACGGTCACCGCCGGTGAGCGCGAACGAGCACTCGCGTCTATAATCTCCGGCGTGAAGATAGGGGTTCCGAGGGAGATAGCTGAAGGCGAGGAGCGGGTTGGACTCGTGCCCGAGACCGTCGGCAGGCTCGTCAAGGAAGGGTTCGAGGTCCTCGTCGAGACCGGAGCGGGCCGTGACTACAACCTCGACGAGAACTACGAGGAGGCCGGAGCCACGGTAGTTGAGGACGCCGGCAAGGTATACGGAGAGGCTGACCTCGTCGTCAAGGTCGCCAGCCCCACCGAAGAAGAAGTGGGTCTGATGCAAGAGGGCCAGATCCTCATCTGCTTCCTCAACGGTCCGCAGCATCCCGGGCTCGTCAAGAAGCTCGCCGACGCCGGGGTGACGGTCTTCTCAAACGAGGCGATCCCGCGCACGAGCGTCGCGCAGAGCATGGACGCGCTCTCCTCCATGGGCTCCATCGCCGGCTACAAGTGCGCGCTTATCGGGGCCAACGCTCTGGGCAAGTACGTTCCAATGCTCTCGACCGCCGCCGGGACTACGAAAGCGGCGAAGATCCTGGTCTTCGGGGTGGCTGTCGCGGGCTTGCAGGCCATAGCGATCACGAACCGCCTCGGGGGAGAGGTCTTCGCCTACGACATACGCCCCGAGACGAAGGAGCAGGCCGAGTCCCTGGGCGCATCATTCATAGACTCCAACGATGAGAAAGAGGATGGCGCCGGAGAGGACGAGTTCGTCGAGTACGAGCCTACCGGCTTCCGCAAGCTGATGTCCTCTCTGGGCTTCTACTCCTTCGCCGAGCCGCCCAGAGACGAGTACGTCGTCGAGGGCGAGGAGGAACCCGAGGTAGACTCCGAAGAAGAGGAGGGCTGGTCGGAGGAGAAGCTCGAGGAGGACCAGAAGCTGGTGCGCGAGCGCATAAAGGAGATGGACATAGTCATAACCACGGCGCTAGTCCCCGGGAGAAAGGCCCCGCAGCTCGTGGACAGGGAGATGGTCGAGAGCATGAAGCCCGGGTCCGTCATCGTGGACCTCGCGGCCGAGGCCGGAGGCAATTGCGAGCTGACGGAGCCGGGGAAGACCGTCGAGCACAGCCAGGTCAGGATCATCGGCCCGCTCAACCTGCCGAGCGAGATGCCCATACACGCCAGCCAGCTCTACGCGCGCAACATGCACAACCTCATAGGCCATATCACCGAGGACAGGGCCGAGGAGAAGGAAGAGCACGACCTGCATCCCAACCTGGACTTCGAGGACGAGATCGTCGCTGCCACGTGCATCGCGCACGGCGGGGAGATCCGGGACGAAGCAACTCGCGAGGCGCTCGATGAGAGCCCCGAAGAGAGCGAGGCAAGCTAGGGCATGCAGGAGCTGCTCGCGCAGGTCGCCATCTTCGTCATAGCAGCTTTCCTGGGATTCGAGTTGATCTCCCGCGTCCCAAATTTGCTGCACACACCGCTCATGAGCGCGACGAACGCCATACACGGCATAGTCCTCGTCGGCGCGATCATCGCGCTCGCGGAGGCGAGCGACGCCTTCACGACGGTGGTCGGCCTGACGGCTGTGGTCTTCGGCGCGATGAACGTGGTAGGCGGCTTCTGGGTGACGAACAGGATGCTCGGCATGTTCAGGCCCCCGGTCAAGAAAGTAAAGAGGAGGAAGTAGCCCGGTGCAGGTCTGGACGTTCCTTGCCTACCTGGTGGCGGCCGCGCTCTTCATCACGGGCATCCGCCGCCTGAGGAGGCCGGAGACGGCGCGTTCGGGGAACACCATCGCCGCCGTAGGCATGGTCATAGCGCTCGTGGCGACCATCTTCGTGGCAAACATAGACCAGGCTTTGAGTACGGTCGAGATCGGGGTCGGGGTCCTCGTGGGATCGGTGATCGGGGCGGTCGCGGCCCAGAGGGTGCAGATGACGGCTATGCCGCAGATGGTCGCTGCTTTCAACGGGGTCGGGGGCGCTGCGGCCGCGCTGATCGCCGTCTCGGAGTTCTACCGGGTCGAGGCGCTCGGGAGTGGGCAAGAGCCGCTGGTCTCGGCGATAGCGGTGCTCCTGAGCGTCGTTATCGGGACGATCAGCTTCTCCGGGAGCATCATAGCCTTCGTCAAGCTCCAGGAGCTCGCGCTGGGCGGCTCTGTGACCTTCCCGCTGCAGCAAGTGGTAAACGCCCTAATAGCACTCTCCATCCTCGTGCTCGCGGCGAACATCGTCACTGACGGGGCCGTACTGCCGTTCCTCTCCCCCCTAATCTCGCTCTACGTCATCATCGGCGCGGCGCTACTTCTGGGAGTCCTTTTCGTCATACCCATCGGCGGGGCCGACATGCCCATCGTGATCTCACTCCTCAACGCCTTCACGGGCATCGCCGCCGCCGCCTCGGGCTTCGTCCTCGACAACTACGCCCTGATCATCAGCGGCACGCTCGTCGGGGCCTCGGGTACCATCCTCACCCAGAACATGAGCAGCGCCCTGGGACGGCCTCTGGGCAAGATCATCTTCGCCGGCATCGCCGCTTCGGGGACGAGCAAAGGCGGGGATCAGGAAGACAAGGAGGTCAACGACGCGAGCCCCGAAGAGGTCGGCGAGTTCCTCTCCGACGAAGCCGAAAAGGTCGTCATAGTGCCAGGCTACGGCCTCGCGGTCGCCCAGGCCCAGGGCGCGATACGCGAGCTGACCGAAGCCCTGGAATCGGAGGGCAAGGAGGTCCTCTTCGGAATACACCCGGTCGCAGGGCGCATGCCGGGGCATATGAACGTGCTCCTGACCGAGGCCGGAATCCCGTACGAGAAGCTCTACGACCTCGAGGACATCAACCCCGAGTTCGAGGACGCGGACGCCGCGATCATCGTCGGGGCAAACGACGTCGTCAACCCCGCGGCCAACGACCCGGAACAGGATAGCCCAATCTCCGGGATGCCCATCCTGAACGTCGAGGCCGCAGACAGGGTCATCTTCATAAAACGCTCCCTGAGCCCTGGCTTCGCCGGCGTGGATAACCCCCTCTTCTACGACACCGAGAAGACCATGATGCTCTTCTCCGACGCCAAGCAGGGCCTCCAGGACGTAACCTCCGCTTTGAAGAGATAGCACGCTCCGGCTGACAAGGCGCGAAGCGCCGTGCTGAGAAGCGGAGGCGAAGCCGGAGCGTGCTGAAATGGCACCACTGGTAGAATGATGCCAGGGTTGGTGGAGGAAA
>JBJMIY010000079.1:0-3824 GCA_045806605.1 Rubrobacteraceae bacterium | reverse complement strand
GGTGGAGGAAGCTTCCTGGATGGTGGAGCACCGAGGGATGTCTGACGTCGCGACGGCGCGCGCAGTTGCGCGGCTGTCGGGGTTGGCCGGGTACTGCGTGCCTTTATTAAAGGTGGGGGGGTGGGTCGTCTCCATGAAGGGGTGGCTGCCGGACGAGGAGCTCTCGGAGGGCAAGCGGGCTGCGGAAAAGCTCGGAGCGAAGGTCTCGGAGTGCATAAGGGTGCCTCACTTGCCGGAGGTGGGGGAGAAGGAACGACGTCTCGTGCTGATTCAAAAGGTGAGGGAGACGCCGGGGAAATACCCCCGTAACGTGGGGGTGCCTGCCAAAAAGCCACTAGGTGTGGTGTAAGAAGAAAGACGTGCCGGCAGCGTGCTAATATGCCGCCGGTGAAACCCGTAGTCGCCATAGTGAACCAAAAAGGTGGTGTCGGGAAGAGCACCACCGCCATAAACCTGGCTGCCTACCTCGCCAGGAAGGGCCAGAGGATACTGGTAGTGGACATGGACCCCCAGGGCAACGCAACCAGCGGTCTCGGCGTCACCCCTGATTCGGGCGGATGCATGTACGACGTGCTGCTCGAGGGCAAGCCCCTGCAGGACGTGGCGGTCGGGACGCGCGTCGAGGGATTAGACGTTGCGCCCGCGACCATCAACCTCGTGGGGGCCGAGGTCGAGCTGGTGTCCAGTCTGGCCAGGGAATTCAAGCTCAAGCGGGCGTTAGAGAAGCTGTCACCGGACTCGTACGACAGGGTGCTACTAGACTGTCCTCCGTCGCTGGATCTGCTGACGCTCAACGCGTTGACGGCAGCGGACGAAGTGCTCATACCGATACAGTGCGAGTACTACGCCCTCGAAGGCTTGACCCAGCTAATGCAGAGCATCAGGATGGTACGGGAGGAGTTGAACCCGGGTCTCACGGTGGGAGGGGTGCTCCTGACGATGTTCGACCCGCGCACCAACCTCGCCCATCAGGTGGCTGAGGAGGTGCGGTCCTTCTTCGGAGACCGCGTGTTCCAGACGATCGTACCGAGGAACGTGAGGTTGAGCGAGGCGCCCAGCTTCGGGTTGCCGGTCGCGCTCTACGCTCCCAAGAGCACCGGCGCGGAAGCCTACGCGGCCGTCGCCGAGGAGGTGTTGAGCCGTGGGTAGGAGGGGCCTGGGACGCGGGCTCTCCGCGCTCATAGCGACCGGGGAGAGCGTTGGCGGATTGAAGTTCGAAGAGCTCCCGACCACGGCGATACGGCCGAACTCGCGCCAGCCGCGGCGCAGCTTCCCGGAGGCCGGCATCAAGGAGCTGGCGGCCTCGATCCGGGAGGTGGGGATACTGCAGCCGCTGGTCGTCCGATCGACGCCGGACGGCTTCGAGCTGATAGCGGGGGAGAGGAGGCTGCGGGCCGCCAGGGAGGCCGGGCTGGACAGGGTCCCGGTCCTCATCAGGCAGGCCGGCGAGAACGAGTCCATGGAGCTTGCGCTCGTGGAGAACTTGCAGAGGGAGGATCTCAAACCGCTGGAGACAGCAGCCGCTTACCAGGCGCTCATGGACGGCTTCGGGTTGAGCAAGGAGCAGCTCGCCAACCGTCTGGGCAAGAGCCGGGCCGCTGTGACCAACACCCTTCGCCTGGGGCAATTGCCCGAGAAGATAAGGGCTCTGCTCGAGGAAGGGAAGCTCACAGAAGGACACGCCCGGGCGCTGCTGGGTCTCGAGACCGAGGAGCAGATGGTCCAGCTGGCGCAGAGGATCCAGGTCGAGCGCCTCTCCGTCCGGAAGACCGAAGAGCTGGTTCGCGAATACCTCTCCGGAGCCCGGGAAGCGCGCCCCACGCAGCCCCAGCAACGGAGCGAGACGCCGGTCGAGTTCGACGAGGCCTCGCGGCGCATGCGCGAAGCGCTCGAACTGCCCGTCAGGGTCAAACCGCTGCGCAGGGGCGGAAAAGTTGAGATCAGGTTCCGCGAAAAGGAGGAGCTGGACGCGCTTCTAACCCTCCTCTCCCCGGAACGTCAATGAGAGAGCCGCAATTGTTAGTAGCGACATATCTGAGAATGGCTGGAGGTAGTTTGAGGGACTGATGCGGCGGGTTTGATCTACCGCGAATCTGGTGGGCAGTGTAGTATCCGATCTTGTGTTGAGTGGGAGGATGGGGGCTCAGGTAAGGAAGTGGGTAGTGGTCCGGGGGGCTGCGATGGCCGCCGTGTGGCTGGTCGCGGGCTTTGCGGGGGCTGCTTCCGCCCAGACGGCGGTGGAAGAGCAGTACGCCGACCAGGACGGCCAGATCACCACGCTCCGGGCGCGGGTCGAGGAGCAGGATGCCTCGCTGGAGGGCAGGATCGGCGAGATCACCGCGGTCGGCGCAGAGTTGGACGAGACCCAATCCCGGGTGGACAGCGCCAGGGCGCGCGCCGGCGAGCTCGGTGAGCAGACCAGAAGCCTGGAGAGGGATCTCGCGACGCAGCGCAAGACCTTCGAGGCCGCGAAGGCCGGCTATGAGGAGAAGGCGCGGGCCGCCTACAAGGGTGGCGACCTGGAGAGCCTGTCGAGCTTGCTGGGTGGGATGCTCGGCTCGACCGAGAGTCTGGCGAGCGTGGCCGACCCGCGCCTGGCCGGGATCCTGCTCGAGGGCAAGGAGAGCCTGGACGCTTATTGGAGTTCCCAGGTCACCTTGCGCAACACATCGCGCCAGATCTCCGAGAAAAGGCGCGACTACGAGGCCGCGCTACAAGAAGAGAAGAAACAGTCCGCAGAGTTGCACAACCGCGAGCAGGATCTCCGGGAGGCCATATCAACCATAAGCGAGCGGAAGGCGCGAACCGAGAGGAGGCTGCGCGAGCTCAGGGCCGCCGAGAGGGCCCGCATCCTCGCACAAAAGGCGGCCACCGCCGCCGGAGGTACGCAGCGTAGCTATGAGCTCGGGATCGCTCACGACGCCATAGTCGCCCAGGCCGTCGAGCCGATCTCGAAGAGCGCGTACAGGAAACTGTACATACAGTCCGCCAGACAGTACGGGTTCGGAGAGGACTGGTACATCCTCGCGGCCGTAGGGAAGGTCGAGTCGGACCACGGGGCGAACATGGGCCCGTCCACCGCAGGGGCGATGGGGCCGATGCAGTTTTTGCCATCGACCTGGGAGGCCTCTGGGGTCGACGGCAACGGCGACGGGGTGGCCAACATAATGGATCCCAGGGACGCCATACCGGCCGCCGCAGGCTACCTCGAGTCGGGCGGAGCGCCCCAGGACTGGTATGCGGCGCTCTTCAGCTACAACCATGCAGACTGGTACGTCATCAAGGTGCTCGGCGTAGCCGAAGGCTACCGGCGCCTGGCCGGCGACGACACCGTCGGACCGTACGTCTGACCCTATCCTGCGAGCTCCGTCACCCCGTCGAATATGCGCGGACGATCGCGCGGTTTTGTGCACTTTGCCCAAAGACCGCTGGCGCAACCTTCTCTAGCATGGGGCTTCGTCCTTCAGCGAACGCAGACGAAACCACTCGTGACCATCACCCATCGGCTGTGCCCGGCGCTGGCGATCGTAGCTGTAGTGGGGCTCATGAGTTGCGGCGGAGCCGGCTCAGCCGACGTCTTCTCCTCCTCCTCCGCCGTCGCCCTCTCGGAGATGGTGCTGGTCTTCACCTTCACGATGATACTGGCCGCCAGGTTCCTGCTCGGGCAGGCAGCCTGGTTCAGGGACGATACGGGGGCGTTGGTGGGGCGGTTCGCGACCCGCCCTTGCGCGAAGCGCCTTACACGAAAGCGCCCTTACGCCAGGCCCTCGTCGGTCATCACCATGACGTCGGTGGCCTTGACGAGGGCGGTCACCTGCTTGCCT
>JBJMIY010000078.1:0-4789 GCA_045806605.1 Rubrobacteraceae bacterium | reverse complement strand
ATCGCCACCCGTGACCCTGGTTCTCCACATAGAGGCCAAAGCGGTGTCAAGAAGAGGGTGAGACGAGACGTCCGCCAGCGCTCGAGCGCGCCGAGGTACCGGGCGTAGGATAGTCGGTGCTACGGCACCCGGTCGGCGTTGGGGTCCCACCGCGTAAGGGGACGGAGTTGTTCGATTGTTCCTTCCCTGATCAGGGATCCGTCGTCGGTACGGTGCAGCCGCCAGGTGCCGGCCTCGTCGTACAGGATCTTGCCTACGTCGGGGTAATGGACGGTGTCGTACGCCATCCGGGTGCCGAAGATGAGGTAGGTGCAGGGTGCATTCGAACGGTTCACGACCTGATGGGCGTTCGCCGTGCCCGCCGGCCAGCAGGCCGCGTCGCCGGGATGAAGCAAGCGCCATCCTCCTCGATCACGGTCGCTTCGCCAGACAGCATGTAGAGGAATTCGTCTTCCTCTTCGTACCCGTGTGCCGATCTGAACCCTCAGCGCAAGATCACAGCGCTCCGGCTTCTGGTGAACTCTCTGATGCCTAGCGAGCTCTACTCCGCAAGAGGCGGTGCAACACGCTATAACTCGCCGCTCGAGATAACTCTGCCGAGCGCGAGCTTGAGGAGTGGCGCCGCGGTGATGGTCCTGCCAGGGCTCCAGCGCCGACACCGATAATTCCCACCAGGCGGTTGAGCAGGCTACCGCGGGGGTACGATGAGTAGCTAAGACCAGGAGAGGAGCCTCGACTTGGACGAAGCCAGTTCCCCCAGCCTGCACGCGCCGGCCCCAAGAGTAAGCGTCCGAGGAGGACTCTGACACGTGGTGAGCCTTCCGTGTCCGCGAAGCTACGCCCGCACGTTCCGCCTTCGATCAGCAAGCTCTATGGTGTCATGGCCGGGCTGCAGGAGTCTGTATAATTCTCACCGTCGTAAAAGGCTTCGCGGGAGTCTAGAGCTTGGATCTCTACGAGTATCAGGGTAAGGAACTGCTGAGAAAACACGGCGTCGAGACGCTCGAAGGCATCGTCGCCGATACGCCGGAGCAAGCGCGGCAGGCGGCGGAGCAGTTCGGTGGAACCGTAGCCGTCAAGGCCCAGGTCCTCACGGGCGGCCGTGGCAAGGCCGGTGGCATAAAGGTGGTAAATAGCCCCGAGGAGGCCGAGGCCGCCGCGCGGCAGATCCTTGGCATGGACATAAGGGGACACACCGTCAGGCGCCTGCTTATCGAGGCGGGGGCTGACATCGAGAGCGAGATGTACCTCTCGATAACGGTGGACCGGGAGGCGAAGCGGCCCCTTATCCTGTTCTCCACCGAGGGTGGAGTGGAGATCGAGGAGGTCGCGGAGAGCAACCCCGAGGCCATCGTGCGCCTCCACATCGACCCCCTCCTCGGCCTCCTGCCCTACCAGGTGCGCGAGCTGGCTTTCTCCGCTGGGCTCGAAGGAGACGTGACAAAAGGAGTGGGCGCGGTGCTCCGAAACCTGTACGGGGCGTTCGAGGAGCTGGACGCGAACCTTGTGGAGATAAACCCGCTCGTCGTAACGGGCGACGGGCGCGTGCTGGCGCTCGACGCCAAGGTCACTGTAGATAACTCGAGCCTGTACAGGCACGAGGACATAGCGAAGATGCACGACGTGGAGGCGGCGGACCCGCAGGAGCAGCGGGCTCAGGAGGTCGGCCTGCAGTACGTCAAGCTCGACGGCGATGTCGGCATCCTTGGCAACGGAGCCGGGCTGGTGATGAGCACGCTCGACGTCGTGGCGCAGGCCGGCGGTGAGCCGGCCAACTTCTGCGACGTCGGCGGCGGGGCTGACGCTGAGAAGATCTCGACCGCGCTCGACATAGTGACCTCGAACGAGCAGGTCAGGAGCGTGCTCTTCAACATCTTTGGGGGCATCACGCGCGGCGACGAGGTGGCCCGCGGGCTCCTCTCGGCCATAGAGCGCACCGGGATAGACCTCCCCATAGTAGTGCGGCTCGACGGGACCAACGCCGAGGAGGGACGCCAGATACTCGCCGAGAACACTCCCGAGAACGTCGTGACCGAGGAGACGATGCTCGACGCCGCCCGCAAGGCCGTCGAGCTGGCGCGGGACGGAGGGCGGTAATGGCGATACTCGTTGACGACAACACGCGGCTCCTGGTGCAAGGGATAACGGGCAGGGAGGGCGCCTTCCACACGGGCCGAATGCTCGAGAGCGGCACCAACGTCGTCGCGGGGGTGACCCCGGGCAAGGGCGGGCAGGACTACGAGGGTGTGCCGGTATTCGACACCGTCGAGAAGGCCGTCGAGGAGACAGGGGCGAACGCGAGCGTCATCTTCGTCCCGCCGCCCTTCGCCGCCGACGCCATCTTCGAGTCGCTCGACGGGGCCATGAGCACTGTCTGCTGCATAACGGAAGGCATCCCGGTGCACGACATGATGCGCGTGACCGACTATCTCCAGATGAAAGAAGCGACGCTCATAGGGCCAAACTGCCCCGGCGTGCTCTCGCCAGGGAAGGCAAACGTCTCCATCATGCCCCGCGACATATTCATGCCTGGCAACGTCGGGGTCGTCAGCCGGAGCGGGACGCTCACATACCAGATCGTCAACGAACTGACCCAGAGGGGCATAGGGCAGAGCACGGCCGTGGGGATCGGGGGCGACCCCATAATCGGTACGGACTTCATCGAGATATTGGAGAAGTTCGAGGCCGACCCAGAGACGGAGTGCGTGGTGATGATCGGGGAGATCGGGGGCAACGCCGAGCAGCTCGCCGCCGAGTACGTAAGGAGCCAGATGGATACACCCGTCGTCGCCTACATCGCGGGCTTCACGGCTCCGGAGGGCAAGACGATGGGTCACGCGGGCGCCATAGTCTCGGGCGGCGAAAGCACGGCTGAGGCCAAGAGCGAAGCCCTCAGAAGAGCAGGTATCAGCGCGGCGACAAATCCTTCCGAGGTCGCCGAGCTGGTCGCCAAAGCGCTCCGGTAGCGTAAACGCGGAGGAGCCGGACACGCGGAAAACACGATGGCCGAACTGACGGATCCGTCGAAACATCCCTCGAGCCGGGTCGCGCGCTGGCTTCTCGAGCAGCGCGTCGAAGAGGTCAGGGGGCCGGAGGCCAGGGAGACCCAGGAGAAGCACCCCTGGTGGCAGGTAGTGTGCCTGACAGGCGTTGACTACTTCTCAACCCTTGGATACATACCAGGCATAGCCGCGCTCGCCGCCGGGGCGCTCTCACCTATCGCCACTTTGCTCATCGTACTGCTCACGCTCTTCGGGATGCTGCCGATGTACAGGCGGGTCGCCGAGCAGAGCCCGCACGGGCAGGGCTCGATCGCCATGCTCGAGAATCTTCTCTCGTTCTGGCCGGGCAAGGTACTGGTGCTCATCCTCCTCGGGTTCGTGGCGACCGCCTGGGTGGTCACGATCACTCTCTCTGCCGCCGACGCCACGGCCCACATCGTCGAGAACCCGCTTGTGCCTGCGTACTTCCACGACAAAGAAGTCATGATTACCCTCTTGCTGCTGGCGACGCTCGGCGCCATCTTCCTCAGGGGTTTCAGAGAGGCTATCGGTGTCGCGGTGCTCGTGGTGGGAGCCTACCTGTTGCTGAACCTGGTCGTAGTAGTCGACGGCCTCTACACCATAGTGACCAATCCGCAGATGATCGGCGACTGGCAGAATGCGCTGTTTGCCAGCTACGGCAGTCCGCTGGTGATGCTGGGCGTATCGTTGCTCGTGTTCCCGCAGCTTGCCCTGGGGCTCTCGGGCTTCGAGACCGGCGTCGGTCTGATGCCGCTCGTGCGCGGCGACCCTGACGACGACCCGGAGCATCCCGCAGGCCGCATCCGGAACACGCGAAAGATGCTCACCGCAGCAGCCATCACCATGAGCTTCTACCTAATTACCACGAGCTTCGTCACAGCACTCCTCATACCCCCCGAGGCGTTCGATGTGGGTGGCGGCGCCAACGGACGCGCGCTCGCCTACGTGGCGCACCGGTACCTCGGCGAAGCCTTCGGCACCATCTACGACCTTAGCACCATCACTATACTCTGGTTTGCCGGGGCCTCGGCGATGGCGGGGCTCTTGAACATCGTGCCCAGGTATCTGCCCCGCTACGGCATGGCTCCCGAGTGGGGACGCGCGATCCGGCCTCTCGTACTCGTCTACACCGCGGTCGGCTTCGCCGTCACCATTATCTTCGGCGCCAGCGTCGACGCGCAGGCAGGGGCGTACGCGACCGGTGTCCTTGCGATGATGACCTCAGCCGCCTTCGCGGTGACGCTCTCCACCTATCGGCGGGGATCGAGGGGCGAGGCGCTCGCCTTCGGTGTGCTCACCGTCGTGTTCATATACGCTCTCGCGGCGAACGAGATACAGAGGCCGGACGGGCTCATAATCTCCGCCTTCTTCGTCGTCGTGATCGTCACCACGTCGCTCGTCTCGCGGATCTACCGCTCGCTCGAGCTCAGGCAGAAGAGGATAGAGATCGACGAGACGGCCCAGCGCTTCATAGACGAGGCGGCGCAGAAGGGAGAGATCCACATCGTCGCCCACAGGCGCCGCACGGGCAAAGACCCCGAGGAGTACGCCCGCAAGGAGAAGGAGCAGCGCGAAGACAACCACATCCCGCCAGGCGAGTCCATAATCTTCCTTGAGGTCGGCGTCGAGGACGCCTCGGAGTTCGAGGACGTGCTGGAGGTGAGCGGCGTGGAGGTAGGCGGTCACAAGGTGCTGCGCGCCAAGAGCTCGGTAGTGCCAAACGCAATAGCAGCCCTGTTGCTGCACCTGCGCGACACCACAGGCAG
>JBJMIY010000077.1:0-7745 GCA_045806605.1 Rubrobacteraceae bacterium | reverse complement strand
GCCTGCGCCCTCTACGCGGCGACAGCGGCCGACGCGGGCACCGAACCCGTCAACTACACCGTCGCGGCCGGTGACACGCTCTGGGAGATCGCGACCGAGCAATACCCTCCCTCGGAGGACCCGCGAGCGACGATAGAGGCCATCCGCCAGGAGAACGCCCTCGAGGGATACCTGATCCAACCGGGCATGAGCCTGGAGCTGCCCCGCTAAGAAGCTCGCAAAGGAGCGGGGACGCCGGTGACGCCCCCGCTCCTTACCTAGTGCCTCCGATACCTAGCGCTGCTGGCGGGCCTCCTTGAGGTCGTCAACGACTGACGGGTCGGCCAGCGTGGTGGTGTCGCCAAGGTCGTCTTCGCCCTCTGCTACGCCGCGGAGGATGCGGCGCATGATCTTGCCGCTCCTCGTCTTGGGCAGCTCGGGGGTGAAGATGATCTCCTCGGGCCTAGCGTGCGGGCCGATGACCTTGCGAACCTGCTGGTGGAGCTCCTGGATGAGCTCGTCCGAGCCCTCCGTGTCGCCCTCCAGGATTACGTAGGCGACTATGGCCTGGCCCTTGTCCTCGTCGTTGCGGCCGATAACCGCGGACTCGGCGACGGACATGTGCCCGACGAGCGCGCTCTCGACCTCGGCGGTAGAGATGCGGTGGCCCGAGACGTTCATAACGTCGTCCACACGGCCCGTGATCCAGAAGTACCCGTCCTCGTCGCGCCTTGCGCCGTCGCCGGCGAAGTAGACGTCGCCGTACTTGTCCCAGTAGGTGTCCCTGTAGCGCTCGGGATCCTTGTAGAGGGTGCGCAGCATGCCTGGCCACGGCCTCTCTATGACCAGGTTACCCTGGCCTTCGCCCTCAATCTCGTTGCCCTCCTCATCGTAGAGAGTCGCGAAGATACCGGGGAACGGGAAGGTGGCACTGCCCGGCTTGGTCCGGGTGATACCGGGAAGAGGCGAGATCATGATCCCACCCGTCTCGGTCTGCCACCAGGTGTCCACTATGGGGCACCTGCCGCCGCCGACGTTCTCGTAGTACCACTCCCACGCGCGCGGGTTGATGGGCTCGCCGACGGTCCCGAGCAGCCTCAAGCTGGATAGGTCGTGCTTCTCGAGGGCCTCGGTGCCGCCCTTCATGAACGCCCTGATGGCGGTCGGCGCGGTGTAGAGGATATTGACCTTGTGATCCTCGACGATCTGCCACCAGCGGTCGCTATCCGGGTAGGAGGGCGTTCCCTCGAAGATTAGCGAGGTCCCGCCGTTGCTCAAGGGCCCGTAGACGATGTAGGAGTGGCCCGTGACCCACCCGATATCCGCCGTGCACCAGTAGACGTCGTCGTCCTTGAGATCGAGGACCCACTTTGTGGTCGCCTTGACGTGCGTCAGGTAGCCGCCTGTAGTGTGCACGATGCCTTTGGGCTTGCCCGTCGAGCCGGAAGAGTAGAGGATGTAGAGGATGTCCTCGGCGTCGGTCTCCTCGGCCGGGCACTCCTCGTCGGCATCGGCCATTACGTCGTCCCACCAGCTGTCCCGGCCCTCGACGAAGTTCACGTCGTCGCCGGTCCTCCTGACCACGATCACGTTCTCAACGCTCGGCGCGTCCTCGAGGGCCTCGTCCGCGTTCTGCTTGAGGGGCGTGTTCTTGCCGCCCCGGGGAGCGGTGTCGGCGGTTACGAGCACCCTCGACTCGCAGTCGTTGATGCGGTCGCGCAAGCTATCGGCGGAGAAGGCGCCGAAGACGACCGAGTGCGGCGCCCCGATGCGGGCGCAGGCGAGCATGGCGATGGGGAGCTCGGGGATCATGGGCAGGTAGATGGATACAGGGTCGCCCTTCTCGACCCCCAGAGACTTCAGCACGTTGGCGAACTTCCGTACTTCGGTGGCGAGCTCCGAGTACGTGTACGTCCTGGTGTCGCCCGGCTCGTCGCCCTCCCAGAGGATGGCGGTCTTGTCGCCCTTGCCCTGCTCGATCTGGTAGTCGAGGCAGTTGTAGGAGGCGTTGATCTTGCCGCCGGCGAACCACTCGGCCTCGGGCGGGTCCCAGTCGAGGACCCGGTCCCACTCCTCGAACCACTGCAGCTCGCGGGCACGCTCGGCCCAGAACCCCTCGTAATCCTTCGCAGCCTCCTCGTAGACCGAGGGGTCCTGTACGTTCGCCTGAGCCGCGAACTCCTCCGGCGGCTCGTAGATGCGGACCTGCGTCTCTTCGGCCATATCTCCTCTCTTTCCTGTTAGTCCATTACCCTCACGCTCTGGCGCGAGGTCCGGCACGGATCAAGCGTTCGCGGGACGACCGTCTCCATAGTGCATCGGTCAGGCCGAGATACGGCCCGATGTCGTTCTCCGCGTCAAAGACTGGTCCCCACTTCCCGCTCACTCGTATACTTTTGTAGATTATTACCCGATTTTGCCCCGGTCAATCATCCGAAGGCCCGCCAGATGGTGGTAACGGAGCTCTGTAAAACGTTTGTTAAAATTCTCCGCGTTCATGGCGAAGAAGAGCAGAACAGCGCGCCTCGTGGCGCAACTGACGGGTCTCCTGAGCCGCGAGGAGTGGGTCTACGTGTTGAGTCTGCTCGTACCCCTCGTCGCCTACAACGTCGTCCTCAAGGTGGTGCGCGTCGCCGCCCAGTTCGAGGTGCCCGGACCCCTTGGGTTCCTCGACCAGGTACGCTCGGACCTCCTGTTCAACCTGGGCTACGCGGCGCTCTGGATTTGTCTCTTCGCGGTGGTGCGGGGCGGCATCGGGCGGCGGGTCCTCCTCGTGCTCTTCCACCTCTCGGCCGTGGTGATCGTCGCGACGACCACGAGCGTCCACGTCTTCTTCGAGAAGACCGGGTCCATGCTCGGGTTCACGTTCGTGCTGAACTCGCTGTCTTCGCTAGGGGACATCTGGAAGGTCATAACGTCGGAGACCACGATCATGCACTGGATAGTGGTCCCGGTAGCGCTCGTCTACGGGACCGTGGGCCCCGCGATAATCACCCGCCTCGTTACCCACGGCTGGCACCTCCCGACCAGCGGTGCCACGCGGGCGGCTACGAACCCGCTGGTCGCGTGCGCGGCGGCGCTCGTTCTCCTCTCCCTCTCGCTGCTGCCGAGCGCGACGGGGGCTGGCAACGCCTTCTCGAGGGACGCCGTAGCGAACATGGTGGTCGGCGAGCTCGCCACGCCGGAGATCGACACGAAGCTAGCCGCCGGCTCGCTGCCGACGGACACCAGGTTCGTCGAGACCCCGCAGACGAGCAGGCGCAACTTGGTCATCGTGTTCCTCGAGTCCACTCGCGCGCGTTCCACGACGCCCTACAACGAGGACCTGAACACTACCCCGTTCCTGCTCTGGCTCTCCTCGGAGAGCCTGAGGTTCGAGAGGGCTTACGCGGTCGTGCCCCACACCTCGAAGGCGCTCGTCGCTTCACTCTGCGGGGTGTCCCCGCCCCTCGACACCGAGAGGACCGAGTCGGAGCCAGGCGCCATCCCCGCCCGGTGCGTGCCCGAGCTGCTCGCGGACCACGGCTACCGGACCGCTTTTTTCCAGTCGGCGACAGAGGACTTCGAGCGACGTCCGCAGCTCCTCGAGAACCTCGGCTACGAGGACTTCTTCTCGACCGAGGACATGAGCAAGGAGGGCTACGACAAGGCGAACTACTTCGGTTACGAGGACGACATCATGCTCGAGCCGAGCGAAGAGTGGCTCCAGCAGAACCGCGAAGAGCCGTTCCTGGCAACGTACCTCACCGTCACGGCCCACCACAACTACGTCGTCCCCGAGACCTACGGCGAGCGGGAGTTCGCCAGGGACGACGAGCTCAACCGCTACCTGAACACCGTCCGTTACCAGGACTTCTTCCTGCGCAACCTCTTCGACCAGTACAGGGAGTTGGGACTGTACGATGAGACGACCTTCATAGTCTTCGGGGACCACGGGGAAGGCTTCGACGAGCACGGCCTCAAGCAGCACGACAACACCATCTACGAGGAAGGCCTGCGCATACCCTTCTTCATCCACCAGCCGGGGCGGTGGGAAGGCGGCGAGGGAGTCGAGCCGACTGTGAACGAGCTAGACATCCTGCCGACGGTGGCGGACCTGCTCGGCTACGAGGTCCGCGGCGCCTATCCCGGATCTTCCATGCTCTCGCCACCAGAGGACCGCACGCTCATGGCGAGCTGCTACCACGAGCACACGTGCCTGGCGAGCATCAGCGGTGACGAGAAGTACATCTACCACTACGGCAACAAGGCCGACGAGTACTTCGACCTGTCGAGCGATCCCTACGAGCGCCACAACATCATAGAGCAGCAGAGCGAGGAGAGGATAAAAGCCCTCCGCGAAGACCTGCTCTCGTGGGAGAGCAGGGTCACAGCCTCCTATGAACTCCAGGCCGCCGGCAAGAAGAAGGCGGCGCAGGAGTAGCTCGGTGGCCAGGGCGCGGCGCATAACCTAGACTATTTCGCGTCACGGGAAGGCGAGATCTCGGGAGGACGGATGGGTGGGCTGCTCGAAGGCAAGAAGGTACTGGTAACGGGTGTCCTCGACCGGCGCTCCATCGCCTTCTCGGCGGCGCGCCTGGCCTCGCAGCAGGGCGCAGAGGTTGCCTTGAGCAGCTTCGGGAGGGCCATGAACCTCACAACCCGCACCGCCAAACGCCTCGACCCCGAGCCGCCGGTCCTGGAGCTCGACGTCAACAAACCGGAGGACATAGAGGCCGTAGCGCAAGACCTCAGAGAGCGCTGGGGCGAGATCGACGGTATCGTCCACGCGATAGCCTTCGCCCCGGAGGACGCCCTCGGGGGCAACTTCCTCACCGCCGGGTGGCCGTCGGTCGCGACGGCGCTGCAGACCTCGGCCTACTCGCTCAAGGCCCTCGCGGTCGGTCTCGCGGACATCATGGTAGAGGGCTCCTCGGTCGTCGGCCTAGACTTCGACGCCAGGGTAGCCTGGCCCGCCTACGACTGGATGGGCGTGGCGAAGGCCGCCCTCGAGTCCACCTCCCGCTACCTCGCCCGCGACCTCGGCGAGAGAGGCATCAGGGTCAACCTCGTATCCGCCGGCCCGGTAAAGACCCTGGCCGCCAAAGGCATCAGCGGCTTCGAGGAGATAGAAGGCGAGTGGGGGCGGCAGGCTCCCCTTGGCTGGGACACTGGCAACCCCGAGCCGGTGGGCCGAGCTGTGGTAAGCCTGCTCTCCGACTGGTGGCCCGCCACGACGGGCGAGCTAATCCACGTAGACGGCGGCTACCACGCGATGGGGGCTCCGATCAAGTAGGCATCAGGTCTCGGGCTTCAGCAAGGTATGGCGGACGGCTTCGATGATGTCGCGTACCACGCTGACGGTATCGGGGAAGGCGGTGAGCCACTCCGACACCGATCGCTTGAAGTTCTCCGGTCCGGACAGGCCGGGATGCGAAGGGCTGTGGTCAACGTAGTCGCTGGCCAGGACCTCGTCGGCTATGTCGCGGTCGCCCGTATTGAAAAGGTCTTCAATGAACCGTAAGACGGTGGCCCTGTTATCTTTGACGCCTAGATCTCCTACACGCGGCGGGCGAGGGAGGCGAACTTGGTGTACTGCTCCATCCAGGCGAGCTGGACCTTGCCTGTGGGGCCGTTGCGGTGCTTGCCGACGATGATCTCGGCGATACCCTTGTCGTCGGAGTCGGCGTTGTAGTACTCGTCGCGATACAAAAACATCACCATGTCTGCATCTTGCTCGATCGCACCACTATCTCTCAGATCTGACAGCAGCGGACGTTTGTCGTGGCGCTGCTCGACGGCTCGGCTGAGCTGCGCAATGGCGAGCACCGGCACGTCGAGGTCGCGGGCGAGCACCTTGAGGCCGCGGGAGATCTCCGCTATCTCCTGCTGGCGGTTCTCTGAACGATTCCCCTGACCGATCATGAGCTGAAGGTAGTCCACGACCACGAGCGCGAGCGGCGCTTCACCCCTCGCCTTGAGCTGGCTCGCGAGCCGCCTGACCTTGGCCCGGATCTCCATGAGCGTCACGCCCGCTGTGTCGTCGATCCAGATCGGCGCCCGGCTTACATGCGCAACCCCGCGCACGAGCTTGGGCCAGTCCTCGGCTTTGACGTTGCCACTCCTCAAGGCCTGCGCCGGGATGCGCGTGATCTGCGAGATGAGCCGCTGTACGAGCTGCTCCTTGCTCATCTCTAGCGAGAAGATCGCTACCGGCATGTTCTTTTCGCCACTAGCGTGCCAAATAGCATTCAAAGCCAACGCCGTTTTTCCCATTGCCGGCCGCGCGGCGAGGATAACCAGGTCGCTCTTGTGGAAACCGGTTGTAAGGCGGTCGAGGTCTTCAAAGCCGGTTTCGACGCCGGTGACCTCGCCCTCGGCCTCGTAGAGGCGCTGTATCATCTCTAGCGTCCCTGGTGCGAGCTCGGAGACGGGGGCGAGATGATCCCTCAGAGTCCGATTGGAGACGCCGTAGATGAGTTGTTCGGCGGAGTCGAGCGCCTGGCTCACGTCCTCGGGCTCCCTGAAGGCGTCCTGGGTGATGCGGCTTCCGACGTCTATGATGTCCCTCAAGAGCGCCTTGCCGCGCACAATGTCCGCGTACCTGGCAGCGTTGGCAGCCGTCGGCACGCTCTCGACGATCTGGAAGACGTAGGCCCTGCCGCCCACCTTCTCGAACTCGCCGACGCTCCTGAGCTCGTTAGTCAGGGTCAGCTGGTCTATGGGGTCGCCACGCGAGTAGAGGCGCGTCATGGCACCGTAGATGATCCGGTGCACCTCGGAGTAGAAATCCTCCGCCGCGAGCCTCTCGGCGACAGCCGAGACAGCCGTCTCGGAGACCAGCATGGCGCCTATTACAGCCCTCTCGGCCTCCAGATCGTGCGGCGGCACACGAGCGGCAGCCTCACCCGTGGGAACTTCTCGCATCCTCCCTCGCCTCTCCATGGACCCCTCAATATGCAGCAAAAAGGGCTCCGTTACAAGACGGAGCCCTTCACCTTCTGGTCGAGGTTGTGCCCTGATGCACCAACGTAGAGACGCACCACGTAGAGACGTAGCAGGTTACGACTCCGTGTTGCGTTGGTACGTCTCTACAATTTCGGGACGACGATCACCTTGACGCTCGCCTCGACGTCGCCATGAACCTGGATGGGCACCTGGTGGGTGCCGAGAGACTTTATGGGCTCGGAGAGCCGGATGCGGCGCCTGTCGAGGTGGATGCCGCGGGCGTTCTGGATGGCGTCTGCGATGTTGGCGGCTGTGACGGAGCCGAAGAGCCGCTCGTCCTCGCCGGTCCGGGCCTCGATGGTGATGACGCTCTTGTTGAGCGTCTCGGCAACATCCGTAGCCCGCTCCGCAAGGCGCCTGTCGCGCTCCTCGGCCTCCTCCATCTGGTGGCGGGCCTCCTCCAGTTTGCCTGGCGTCGCCACCTCGGCGAGCCCGCGCGGCACGAGGAAGTTGCGCACGTAGCCTCGGCTCACGTCGACGATGTCGCCCCGCCGCCCGATCTTCTCTACGTCCTGCGTCAGTATTACCTGCACCTCTTACCGCCCTACCACGTAAGGCAAGAGCGCCATCTCGCGGGCGCGCTTGACCGCGGTCGCGGCCTCCCGCTGGTGCTGCGGGCACAGAGCGGTGACCCTTCTTGCCCGGATCTTGCCCCGGTCCGAGGTGAACCGCCGCAGCATGTTGTAGTCCTTGTAGTCGACGTATTCTATGTTCTCCTTGCAGAACACGCACGGCTTGTTCTTCGCCGGGCGCGCCCCGCGGTTGAAGCCGCCTCTTCT
>JBJMIY010000076.1:0-6573 GCA_045806605.1 Rubrobacteraceae bacterium | reverse complement strand
CTCGCGGAGGAGGCTGCGGACCTCGTGTACCATCTCCTGGTATTGCTGGAGGAGCGGGGCTTGGGGACCGGCGACGTAGCGAAGGTGTTACATGATAGGCACGGATAGGCTCAACCTGACGCCCTCCCTCGGGGAGGCCCGCGCTCTCGCGAGGGACTACGACGTGGTGCCGCTATACGCCGAGTTCATCGGGGACCTCGAGACGCCCATCTCCGCCGTCCTCAAGTTCTCGGGCGAGGAGAACGTCTTCATGCTCGAGAGCGCGGAGGCGGCCGAGAGGTTCGGCCGCTACTCCTTCCTCGGCTTCGACCCCAAGCGCACGCTCTCGTACCGCGGAGGGGTCTACACTATCGTGGACGCCGACGGGGTGAGGGAAGTGCCCGCTCCCGACCCCTTCCGCGGGCTGGCGGAGATACTGGGCAAGAAGAGCGTCGCACCGTTGCCGAACCTGCCAGCCTTCGTGGGCGGGGCCGTCGGCTACCTCTCCTACGACGCCGTGCGCTACCTGGAGCGGCTTCCTGACGCGCCGCCGGACGACCTCGATGTTCCGGAGGCGTACTTCGCGGTCACGGACTCGCTCGTCGTCTTCGACCACCTCAGGCACAAGGTGCTGGTGATCTCGCTCGTCGACGCAGCCCGGTTGCGCGACGTGGAGGGGGAGGGGTTCGCGGCGGCCTACCGCAGGGCTGCCGACGACATCCGGCGGGTCGCGGAGCGGCTCTCGGCCCCGCTGGCACGCCGGGCGCTGCCGTCGGGCAGCGAGGACTTCGGAGTCTCCTCGAACTTCACCAGGGACCGCTACGAGGAGGCTGTCGAGAGGGCGAAGGAGTACATAAGGGCAGGGGACGCGTTCCAGATCGTGCCGTCACAGAGGTTCGCCGCGGAGGTGGGGGACCTCGACCCGCTCCTCCTGTACCGGGGTCTGCGTACGGTCAACCCATCCCCGTACATGACGTATCTGAAGCTAGGAGATCTGTCCCTCGTTGGAGCTTCCCCTGAGCCGCTGGTGCGCGCCGAGGGCCGGCGCGTGATGACCCGTCCCATAGCGGGCACCCGCCCGAGGGGCGCGACGCCGGAGGAGGACGCCCTGCTGGCCGAAGAGCTACTCGCCGACGAGAAAGAACGGGCCGAGCACGTAATGCTCGTTGACCTCGGGCGCAACGACCTCGGGCGGGTGAGCGAGATCGGCTCCGTGGAGCTCGCGAGCTTTATGGAGGTAGAGCGCTACTCGCACGTCATGCACATAGTCTCGACCGTGGAGGGGGATCTGAGATCAGACCTCACCGCGCTCGACGCTCTAGCCGCCGCTTTCCCGGCCGGCACCGTATCGGGGGCGCCGAAGGTGCGGGCGATGGAGATCATAGACGAGCTCGAGCCCACCCGGCGTGGCCCCTACGCCGGCGCCACAGGCTACTACGGCGTGGACGGCCGCCTCGACACCTGCATAACGCTCCGCACAGCGCTCCTCAAAGAAGGCGTCGCCTACTTCCAGGCCGGCGGCGGCGTCGTCGCCGACTCCGTACCCTCCCTTGAGTACGAGGAGACGCGCAACAAGGCGCGCGCGATGTCGCGGGCGCTCGAGGTCGCGAGGGCCCATGAGCTGTGGCTCTAACCGGGATGAGGCTGGATCTCGACCTGTTCTGGCGTCCCGGCTTGCGGTCCATCTGCCCGGATTGAACGTCCTCTAGGGCCGCTACCCGGCGTGCCTCGGAGCTCCTCCGGGCGGCGCACGCGCGCAAGCCCGCGTGCCTCCGTTGGGCTATACTCTTTCCGCTATGTTAGGGGTTCTCCTCGTCCTGTGCGGGTACCTGCTGGGTTCCGTGCCCACCGGCCTACTGGTGGGTCGGGCCTTCGGCGTGGACGTGCTCAAGGAGGGCAGCGGCAACATCGGAATGGCCAACGTCCTGCGCAGCGCGGGCAAGTGGCCCGCCGCGTTGACCATGCTCGGGGATATGCTCAAGGGGTTCGTACCCGTAGTGCTGGCGCGCGAGCTAACGGACGACGGGTGGGTGATAGCTGCCGTGGCCCTCGCCGCCGTCATCGGCGCCTGCTGGTCGGTGTTTCTGGGGTTCAAGGGGGGAAAGGCCGTGGCAACCGGAGCCGGGACGACCATCGGGCTCGCGCCGCCCGTGGGGCTGGTGCTCTTCGCGCTATGGTGGACCGTGGCGCTCACCAGCCGCTACACCTCGCTCGCCGCCATCGTGCTGATGATCGTGAGCCCATTCGCGTTCCTTCTGACCAGCCAGCCACTACCCTACGTCATCTACACGGTCGTCGGCGGAGTAGTGGTCCTGTGGCGGCACAGGGAGAACGCGAAGGCCCTGCTCGCGGGCAGGGAGCGTAAGTTCGGCGAGAGGGCGAGGAAGAAACGTGCTCGCTGAAGCCTACCGCGGGAGGTCGATCCTGCTGACCGGGGGGACCGGCTTCTTGGGTACGGCGCTCGTCGAGAAAATCCTGCGCAGCCTTCCGGAGCTAGATTGCCTTTACCTCCTGATCCGTCCCTCCCGCGAGAGAGACGCAGCCGCGAGGTTCGAAAACGACGTGCTCGGCTCGGCCGCCTTCCGCAGGCTCCGCCGGGAGCTCGGCGACGCTTTCGATGAGCACGTCTCCCAGAAGGTGCGCGTGCTCGAAGGGGATGTCCACGCGCCCTCGTTGGGGCTAGGCGAAGAGGATCTCTCCGAGCTCTCGCGCGAGGTTGACGTCGTCATCCACTCCGCCGCCTCGGTCGTCTTCGACGCTCCTCTAGACGCCGCTGTCGAGTCGAACGTCCACGGCACTCTGGACCTGCTCGAGCTCGCGCGCGGCTGGGAGAAGAGGCCGCTCTTTCTGCACGTCTCGACCGCTTACGTCGCGGGCATGCGCGAGGGCTTCGCGCCGGAGGAGCCGCCTGGGGACACGTCGCCGAACGGGACGGCCCTGGATCCTTATGAGGAGGTGACCCACCTCGAGGGCGTGGTCGGGCAGGTCGAGGAGGCGTCGCGCGAGCGCTCGCTGCTCAGGCGCTTCGAGACGGAGGCGAATAGGGAGCTCGGGATGGTCGGCGAGGAGGAGGAGGTAGCCGAGAGGGTGGACCAGCTCAGGCGGGCCTGGATGCGCGAGCGGCTCGTCGAGCGGGGGACGCGGCGGGCGCAGGAGCTCGGGTGGAACGACGTCTACACCTTCACCAAGTCGCTCGCCGAGCGCATGGTCGTGAGGGAGAGGGGTGAGACGCCGCTCGTCATCGTAAGGCCGGCGATTATCGAGAGCAGCCACGGGGAGCCTTACCCAGGCTGGATCCAGGGTTCCAGGATGGCCGACCCCATCATCATGGCCTTCGCCAAGGGCATCATCAGGGAGTTCCCCGGCGACCCCGAGAGCCTCATAGACATCGTCCCTGTGGACCACGTCGTGAACGCCACTCTAGCCGCCGCCACGCGACGGCCCTCAGCGCCCGAGGTCTTCCAGGTCGCCTCTGGGGATCGCAACCCTCTGCGCTACCGGCAGCTCTACGAGCACGTCAGAGAGTACTTCCAGGAGAACCCTTTGCGGGACTCGGGGGGGCGCCCGATACAGCCCAGCGAGTGGACGTTCCCGGGCCGCAGGGCCGTGGAGCGCCGGCTCAAAGCCGAGCTCGTCGGCCTGGACGTAGCGGGCAAGGTGCTCTCGCGCATGCCGGAGGGGCACATCGTCGCGGACCTGCGGGGCAGGATCGCGCGCGCCGAGAAGCGCGCAAGGATGAGCCTCTATTACAGTCGCATCTACGGCCCCTATTCCTCGGCTACCGCGACCTTCTCCACGGCCCGCACCGCGCGGCTCTTCGAGTCCCTATCCCCGCAGGATAGGGAGGAGTTCCCGTTCGACATCACGGCTCTCGACTGGAAAGCCTGGTTGCAGGGGACGCACCTGCCGGCGCTCACTACCCGCCCGAGCCGCAAGAAGCGGAGGAAGGCGGTGGCGGAGGAGCCGGGGGAGGTGGCGGCGATCTTCGACGTGGACGGCACGCTCGTCGGCTCGAACGTAGTCTCGTACTACGCCTGGCTCAAGATGCGCGAGATGCCGGCGGCGGCGCGCCCGCTCTGGGCCGCGGTGTTCCTCTCCAGGATCCCCTTCTACTGGGCGCTCGACAAGGTCAGCCGCGCCCACTTCAACCGCGCGTTCTACAAGAATTACGCGGGCTGGAAGCCCTCCCGCGCCAGGCACCTCGGCCAGGAGAGCTTCCCCGGCTTCACCCTGAGCCGCATCTACCCCGACGCCCTGGAATGCCTGCGGGAGCACAAGCGGATGGGCCACCGCGTGGTCCTGCTCTCGGGCGCTCTGGACTTCCTGCTGGATCCCTTCAAGGACCTCGCGGACGACGTGCTCTCCGCCTCGCTCGCCGAGGAGGACGGAGTGTACACCGGCGAGCTCTCGGGGGCGCCGGTCGCGGGCGAGGCGCGCGCCCGGATGCTGGCCTCCTTCGCCCGCAAGAGGGGCGTCGACCTCGGCCGCTCCTACGCATACGCGGACTCGATCTCCGACCTCCCGATGCTCGAGGCCGTCGGCAACCCGGTGGCCGTCAATCCGGACAGGAGGCTAGCCGCAGCGGCGAAAGACAGGGGCTGGCAGCTCCGGCACTGGAGCAAGAACGGCTCCTCTCCACACAAGGCCTAGGATGCTCGCCCTCCGCTACAGCAAGTCCGTGCCCCGCTACCTGCTCATGCGGGCCGGCGCGAAGCGCATTAAGAACCTGGAGACCAGCCGCTTCTCCCCGCTGAAGTTGGAGGATGTCCCTGAGCCAAGCCTCCCGACCCCCGAGTGGGTGAGGGTGAAGCCGCTCCTCTCGGGCATCTGCGGCTCGGACCTGGGCACGCTCTCGTCCGAGAACTCGCCGTACTTCTCCCCGATCACATCCCCCCCCTTCGTCCTCGGTCACGAGGTCGTTGGCGTCGTAACCGAAGACAGAGGAGATTTTCGCGCCGGCGATCGGGTGGTACTCGAGCCGGCCCTCGGCTGCGCTGTGCGCGGCCTAGACCCGCCGTGCCCCTACTGCGCCGCCGGCCGGTACGCTCTGTGCGTGAACGTCGCGAAGGGCGACATCGCGCCCGGTATCCAGACCGGCTTCTGCCGCGACACGGGCGGGGGCTGGTCTGATGGCACTCTCGTGGCCCACCCTACGCAGCTCCACAAGGTCCCGCAAGACGTGTCGGACGAGGCGGCCGCGGCGATAGAGCCCCTCGCCTGCGCGGTCCACGCGGCGCTAGAGAACGAGCCGGGACCCGACGAGACGGCGCTCGTGGTAGGGGCCGGTCCCGTCGGTCTCTTCGTCGTCGCGGCCCTGAAGAGGCTCACGGGCGTGGGGCGGCTGATCTGCGTCGCCAAGCACGACCGGCAGAGAAAGGAAGCCCTCCGCCTCGGCGCGGACGAGGTGGTGCATCCGAAAGAGACCTATACAAAGCTACCCGCCATGCTCGGCACGGAGGCGTACAGACCGGAGATCGGCAAGCCGGTCGTCATGGGTGGCGCGGACAGGGTCTTCGAGTGCGTGGGCTCGCCCGGGACGATGGAGGACGCGGTGAGGCTCGCCCGGCCCGGCGGACAGGTTGCCCTTGTGGGGATGCCGCCCGCGCGCAGTTGCCTCGACCTCACGGCGCTGTGGTACAAGGAGGTGAGCCTGACCGGCTCCTACGCCTACGGAGTAGAAGAAGGGTACGGGGGGGAGAGGATCAAGAGCTTCCAGCTGGCGCTCCGCCTCGCCCCGGAGATACAACTCGAGACCATGGTCGGCCCGCGCTTCCGGCTGCGAGACTACAGGGAAGCTATCGGCGCGGCGCGCTCGGCCGGCCGCAACGGCCACATCAGAGTGGTCTTCGACCACAGAGGCGTCAGGCCTTGGCAGAGGCATCAGAACTGAAACCTTTCCGACCAGAGGGAGGAAAAATGAGCCGTGCGGGCTTCATCACCATCCTCGATAAAGACAGCCCCCCGATGATGTTCAACGCGGGGGACGGGTTCCACTACGAGAAGCTGCCGGAGGGGACGCGCGTGATCTATCCTCCGGGGCCCCTCGAGCCGCTCGCCGACCCCGGTGTCGCCATCGAGCGGGCGCTCCTGGAGCCGATGGGTATGGAGCCGCTACATGATCTCCTGCGCCCCGGGATGAAGCTGACCATCGCCTTCGACGACCTCTCGATCCCGCTTCCGCCCATGAAGGCCCCGGACAACCGCCAGCTCGTCATAGAGAAGGTGCTCGAGAAGGCATACGCGAAGGGTGTGGAGGACATCCACCTGATCGCGGCTCTGGGGCTGCACCGGCGAATGACGAGAGCGGAGATCCAGCACGTCCTGGGGAAGAGGATAGTAGATCGCTTCTACCCCGACCGGCTCTACAACTACGACGCAGAAGACGAGGAGAACCACACCACCATAGGGGAGACGGAGCTCGGCGAGGAGGTCCGCGTGAGCACCCGCGTCGCCGAGAGCGACCTCCTGGTCTACGTGAACGTCAACTACATCCCGATGGACGGCGGCCACAAGTCCGTCCTCACCGGCCTCTCGCCCTATTCTTCGATCCGTCACCACCACAACCCCAAGACGCTCGAGCACACCCGCTCGCTC
>JBJMIY010000075.1:0-13150 GCA_045806605.1 Rubrobacteraceae bacterium | reverse complement strand
GGACGCGCCTGGCGCCGTACCTGGCAGCCGGGCGGGCGGGGCTGGATCCTGACACCCTGCGTTACGAGAGGGCGCTCAGGTACCTGGTGCGAGAGGGGGTTCTTGTGTGGGAGGAGCGCGTCGGCACCGTGCCTGGGATTGACTTCTACAGGTTCACCGGAAAAGGTCTGGAGTTATTGAGCGAGGCCTGAAGCGAATTTCAGCACGCTCTTTCAGCACGCTCAGGCTTCGCCTTCGCTTGTCAGCATTTCAGCTTTCTCTCTGCCGTTGCGCTCACACCCGGTCACGTATTACGTGATGGCATTGTGGCAGGAGCTTTGTCTAGCGCTGCGGAGCGACGAAGTGCGCCATCCTGGCTGACAAGCCGTCCGGCGGAGCCGGGCGGCGTGCTGACAAGCGAGGCCCCAAAAGGGCCGATGCGTGCTATCTCATCGAGCCTGGATGCCGAGCATCAACCTTCCCTGAGCATCCATGCGGGCGTTTGGGTGTTGGCCGGGATCCTCGATCTCCGCGGGGTCGTCGCCGGTCCCTGTAAGATAGACTCTGGGCTCCTCGACGCCTTCAGTCGGGTCGGAGACGTAGCGGCGCCAGGCTATATCTCCCCAGGCAAACGTGAGGATGGGCTTACCTGGGGCTTCCCCGTGCAGTCCGGCGTGGACTCGCGGGAGGCCGAGGGCCTTGGATATGGAAGCGACGGCCCGGGCGTGATCGCTGGCGTTGAACAGCGCAATTCCGTCCCTGAGCCGGCGCTCGGGATCTGATAGCCGCTCGAGAGCCTCGAGTGCCTCCGCCAGGTCTCGGGCGTTCTGCCGGCTCTCTTCCTGGGCTTCGCGCAAGCGAGCCTCCAGGTTGCTGATCCTCTCCTCGGCCAGGAGCCTCTCGGCGTCAAGCTCCCTCAAGCGCCCGTCTTGCTCGTCCTCGGTCTCTCTTCCCTCGCGTGGGGCACCGTTGGGCCGCAGGAGCTCACCGCTCTCGACGCGGGTACGGAAGTTTGCGAGCTCGGACTCCATCTCCCCCTTGAGCCGCTCGGATTCTTCGAGGGACTCCTCGAGCCCCATGATTCGGCCCTCGAGGTCGGAGATCTCCTCCCCGAATCGCTCGACCACTCGCTCGAGGTCCTCTTCCGCCGAGGTTTTTTGTGAGAGCCTTGCGGCCTCGAGCTCGGCCAGGCGGGCGGTATAAGCGCGGACCTCGGTCTCGCGCTGGATCCTGGCCTCCCCGAGCCTCTCCTCGAGCGCCCAGGTCTCCAGCTTGCGGCGCTCGTCCTCGGCCGCGAGCCGCTCCTCGTACTCGCGTCTCAGGCGCGCGATCTCCTCGGCGTGGCGTGCCCGTAGCGCCCTGTTGTCCGCCTCTCTCTGGGCCTGGAGGGAGGCGAGCCGGCGGTCGGCGGCATCGCTCGTCTCCGAGAGCTTGGACGCCTGCGTGCGCCGCAACTCGCGCTCCCGGCTCTCGGCCTGCGCCTTGACCTTGCGCAGCTCCTTCTGCCGCTCCTCCTCGGCCTCTCTGGCCTGCTGCTCCACCTGCTCCCGCAGGGACTCTATCTCGGCTTGCTGGGTCTCGACCACCGCCTGGTAATCTCTCTGGAGCTCAAGCTCTCTGCCGGCCGCGGCGTTCCTGAGCGCGTGCAGCGACGCCTCCTGTCGCTCGTCGGCCGCGCGCCGCTCCTCGGCGTAGCGCCGCTCGAAGTCCTCCCTCAGGCGACGCTCCAGCTCCTCCTTCCGCTCCTCGACCTCCAGCCGCATGCCCTCGAGCTCGGCTGCGTGGCGCTCTTCCTGCTCGCGGTAGCCCTCCCGCAGCTTCTCTTCCCACTGCTGTGAGGAGGTCCTCAGCGCCTCAATCTCCGCCTCGTGGCGCTGCTCCAGCGCCTCCCGCTCCCGCCTGAACTCCTCTTTGAGCGTCGATACGCGCTCCTCAGAGGAGGCAGCCTCCACGTCCACGCGGCGCTGCTCCTCGAGTTTGCGGCGAGCATCGGCGAGCTCGTTAATGTGCTGGTTTCGGAGCCTGAGCTGATCGTCTGAGTGCCGGGTACGGAGCTCGGAGAGCTCGGCACGGAGGTCCCCGACCTTTCGCTCAGCCTCGGCGCGGGCACGTTCCTGCTCTTCGAGGGCTCGGCCTCTGGCCGAGACCTCCTCCTGGGCAGCTTTGAGCGCGACGCTCGCCTGCTCCAGGTCGCGGCGGAGGTTCGCTACCTCCTCCTCGAGGCTCTCGATCAAGGCTCCCGCCGCCTCAATCCCTCTGGCGAGCTCGTCTACCTGATCCCTCGGTTCTTCGCTCACCTCAGCCCTTTCCGGGGAGTTCGTCGCGCAACCCGTCCCTCCTGGAATCGCGTGTGGCTTAGAGTAAACCTTGACGAGCTTCTGGTAAAGGGCATCGTGTTGAGCGGTGCTCGCTCCTCGCACCTGCCGTGCAGGCAAAATTGGGAGTTGCAAGGAGCGCTGCCGGATTAGCGGACCCTCGCGGGCCCGTGAGATCAGGTCCCTCTACAGGAGGGGCAGAGACCCTCGATGACGATCGTTGTGCGGGTTACCTCGTAAGGAGTGTTGTGCCTGATGCTCTCTTCCAGCTCCCCGAGCTCGATGCCGGGGATCTCGGACACCGCGCCGCACTCAACGCACCGGATGTCCAGGTGCGGCTCGAGGTTCAGGTCGTATCGCGTGGGCGACTCCGACCAGTGCTTGGAGCCGATCACACCAATCTCCTCGAGCACGGAGAGCGCCTGGTAGACGGTGCCTAAGGCTACGCGCGGGTTCTTCCTCTTGACGATGAGGTAGATGTCCTCGGCCGAAGGATGCCCCCCGGCCTCGTTGAGCGCGTCGAGCACGGCCCGACGCTGAGAGGTCAGAGTGTACCCCGACCGCCGGAACTTCTCCCGGATATCTGGCTCCAGCACGCCGGGCATATCTACCATGGTGTCCAATCAGTAACCATTCCTATTCCGGAGTCTATCATACGGCATCCACCCCGCGGCGGTGTAACATTAGTCCAGGATGTCCGTCCTGACCGACGTACTGGTGAACCTGTGGCGCCTGTTGCGCAACGCCTACGTGCGCCTCCTGAGACGGCCGCCCGACTACGTCTCCTTGGAGGTGGCTGGATCCTTGCCTGAGTTCGAGTCCAGGGTCGGCTTCATCCAGCGTCGTCTGAGACCTGGCCCGACCGGTCCGAGTCTGGAGGGGCTACGGAGTATTCTCGCCAGGATTGCCGGCGACGGCCGTGCCAGCGGGGTCGTATTGCGCATCCGGAGCTTGGACGCCGGGTGGGCCGCGCTGGAGGAGTTGCGCCGGGAAATCACTGCTTTCAGAGAGCGCGGCGGCCGGGTAGTAGCGTACCTCCTGGACCCTGTGGACAGCCGTTCGTACTATCTGGCTTGCGCGGCAGACGAGATCCTGGCCACCCCGCTCGCGACCATCAGCGTTACCGGGCTCCGAACCAGGGTCAACTTCCTCAAGGAAGCCCTGAACCGTATAGGAGTCGAGGCCGAGGTAGTCGCGGTCTCGCCGTACAAGTCGGCTGGGGACCCCTTCGTCCGCAACGACTTCTCCAGGGAGTCCCGCGAGCAGGCCGAGCGCCTCCTCGACCGCAGGTTCGAAGAGCTGGTAGGCGCTATCGCGCGGGGGAGAAACCTCTCCCTTGAGGAGGTACGCTCCGCCATAGATGGCGCCCCCTACTCCGCACCCGAAGGGCTTTCCCGCGGCTTGCTCGACGGTGTGTGCTACGAGGACGAGCTGCCGGAGAGGCTGGGGACGGAAGGGTCACGCGCGAAGCTCGTGGAGTGGAGCGCGGCGCGGCGTTCGCTTCGCGTACCGTACCGCAGGAGCCCGCGCCAGCGGGTAGGGCTCGTGAGCCTGTCAGGGACCATCGTCCGGGGGAAGAGCCGGAGGTTGCCGGTTCCGCTGCCGCTACTCGGCGGCGAGCAGGCGGGGAGCGAGTCTGTCGTGGCCGCCCTGCGACTCGCGGAGAAGAACCGGCGAGTAGCGGCTATCTTGTTTCATGTCGAGTCACCCGGCGGAGATGCGCTGGCGTCTGACCTGATCTGGCGCGAGGTAGAGCGCATCCGCGCGAAGAAGCCCGTGGTCGTTCTCATGGGGAACGCAGCGGCCTCCGGTGGTTACTACGTCTCGGCCGCCGCGACCTATGTCGTCGCCCGCCGCTCCACCATAACGGGGTCCATCGGAGTCCTCTCCGTCCGCCCCGTCGCCCATGGCTTCTACGAGAAGATAGGGGTACACCCGGCCACCGTGGAGCGCGGCGCCAGGGCAGGTCTCCTGGACCTCAGCCGGAGCCCTACGCCAGACGAGCTGCGCGTTCTGCGAGAGCAGATTAGCTTCATCTACGACGCGTTCAAGGAACGCGTCACGCGCGGGCGCGGCCTGGGAGCTACCGAGCTCGAGGACGTGGCGGGGGGGCGCGTCTGGACCGGAGTCGAGGCCCTCGAGCTCGGCCTCGCCGACGAGGTGGGCGGTTTCGACGAGGCGCTGCGCGAGGCACGCGACCTGGGCAAGGTGGAGCGGGACGCGCCAGAGGTCTTGATCAAGATCTCCCCTCCCCGCAGCGGTCGTCCCGCGCCGGGAAAGCCGGCGGAGGCGGCTCGCGAGATGGTCGATGAGATCAGGGAAGCGGTCCTCGATCTCCGCGCGGTACGCTTGTGGGCTGTCTCACCGTACGATATACGCGAGGATTGATAGTATCCCCTCGTCAGGAGGGACCATCACGACAGAAGGGTGGTACTTGAGCGCGAGTCCTAGAAAAGACGTCGACCGGCGGGCGATGTCCGTTTTGTCGGCCGGACACCTGTTCACGGACCTGAACCAGGGGGCCGTGGCGGCGCTGCTCCCGTTCCTCGTGGCGGAGCGGGGCCTCACTTTAGCGGCGGCCGGGACGCTGGTGCTCGCCGCGACCGCCGCCTCGTCTGTCGTCCAGCCGCTCTTCGGGATCTTCTCGGACAACCGCCCGCTCCCGGCGCTCATGCCGCTCGGGGTGCTCTCAGCGGGCGCCGGGATGGCGCTCGCCGGCGTCGCCCCCAACTATCCCCTGATCCTGCTGTGTGTCGTCCTGAGCGGCATCGGGGTTGCCGCCTTCCACCCCGAAGCGGCCCGCTTCGCTAACTATGTCTCCGGCTCGCGTCGCGCACGCGGGATGAGCTTCTTCTCCGTCGGCGGAAACGCTGGCTTCGCCCTCGGTCCGGCTCTGACTACCCCGCTCGTTCTTGCCTTCGGTCTGCCCGGCACGCTGTTCCTCGCGTTGCCCGCCACGATGATGGCTGCCGTGCTCTTCGTCGAGATCCCGCGCATGAAGGGATTCAAGCCCGCCGCGGTCGAGAGCGAGGGTGCGCAGCCGGTGGCGCCTGAACACTGGGGGCCATTCGTACGTATGGTCATGATCGTCACGGTGCGCTCCTTCGTCTACTTCGGGCTCGTCGCCTTCGTGGCCTCTTACTACGAGCGCGTGCTCGGGACGTCGACAGCCTTCGGCAACGCCGCCCTTACCGTGATGCTCGCTGCTGGAGCGGTGGGGACCCTGCTCATGGGACCGCTCGCGGACAGGTTCGGGCGCCGCGCGGTAGTCGGCGCGTCCATGCTCCTGCTGCCCCCACTCATCTACGGCTTCACTCTCTTGGGGCCGGTTCTGGGGATGGCCCTGCTCGCGCTGGTCGGCGCGGTCACCGTGGGCACCTTCGGCGTTACGGTAGTGATGGGACAGGAGTATCTGCCCGGCCGCATAGGGCTCGCCGCCGGCATCACGATGGGACTCTCGATCGGCCTCGGCGGGCTCGGCGCCCCCGTCCTCGGGTTGCTCGCCGACTACGCCGGCCTCTCGGCCACGATGCTGGTCATAGCTGCTCTGCCTGTAATCGGACTGCTCCTCACTCTGACACTGCCCCGCAACGTCCCGTCTTCTCCCAAGATCTGAGATCAACCAGCCCTCCTGTGATAGAAACCTCACTCGCGTCCTGATGGTCGGATACCATACTTTGGATGAATTCAGCTCCTGCACGCGTGCTCCGCTGAGTTGAGGGCTTTCCAGCTTCTCGGCCTGTTCGCCCACCGGTTTCGGTGGGCCATCCTCGTGACGTGGGCCATGCTTGTGATCGCGAGCGTGTTCTTCGCTCCGGATCTCTCGGGCCGTCTCAAGGGCGGCGGCTTCGAGGGCTCGAACTCGGAAGCCGAGAGGGTGCAAGACCTCATGTCCGAGGAGTTCGGTGTCTCTCCGGCGACCCTCATTGTGGTCTTCGAAGGTGACGGGCTCTCCGCCCGCGGCGGGGAGTTTCAGGGCGCGCAGGAAGAGGCCCTCGAAGGGGTGCGCCGGATACCCGAGGTCCGCTACGTCACAACCTACGCTGGTACGCAGGACGCGCGCTTTATCTCCGACGATGGAAAGAAGGCCTACGCCGTGATCGCCTTCAACGTCTCCATAGACGAGACGCGCAACGTAGTGGACGAGGTGCGCAGCAAGGTGCGCTCCGAGGAGCTCGATACTTACGTCACGGGTGCGGCGGCCGTTTATCAGGACCTGGAGGAGGCGAGCAACGAGGACATAAAGCGCGCCGAGAAGTACGCTTTCCCGTTCGCGTTGCTGATCCTGCTACTCGCCTTCGGGACGGTGGTCGCTGCCGGAGTACCGGTGCTCATAGGGGGGGTGAGCGTACTGACCACCCTCGCCGCGCTGTACTTCGTCGCCGGTTCCTACGACATGTCCGTCTTCGTGCTGACCCTCTCCACTATGCTCGGGCTTGGACTCGGGATAGACTACGCGCTTTTCTTTGTCAGCCGCTTCAGGGAGGAGCTCGAGATCTACTCCGTCTCCGAGGCGGTCTCGAGGACGGTGACGACGGCCGGGAGGTCTATCTTCTTCTCGGGCACGGCGGTCCTCATCGGGCTTTCGGGCCTCCTCTTCTTCCCATTCATGTTTATGCGCTCGATAGGGGTGGCCGGTGTGATGGTGGTCTTCGTCTCTGTAGCCGCCGCCCTCACCCTTCTGCCGGCCCTGCTCGGTATCCTCGGCCACCGAGTGAACTGGCTCCCCGTGCGCAGGCATAGTCGCTCTATCGGGACCGGCTTCTGGAGCCGGAGCGCCGAGGTGGTGATGCGCCACCCGTTGGTCGTGATCCTTCTCGTCGCTACCCTGCTCGCCACGCTCCTTTACCCCGTGACCCACATGAAGGTCGGCATCCCCGAGGCGAGCGTCCTGCCCGAGAAGTACGAGTCGCGCGCCGGCGACGACATCCTCAAACAGAACTTCGAGTACGCCGCCCTCAACCCGATGGAGATAGTCGCCACCCTGCCGGAGGACCCGCTGAGCGCCGACGGACTCGCTGATGCGAAGGCTCTGGGCGAAAGCATCGAGCGTACAGGCGAGATCGCGAGCGTCGAGAGCGTCTTCACGGTGGGGGAGGAGGCGGCAAGGAGCTACGCCAGAGGCGTCGCCGATGCCCGCAAGGAAGCTCGGGCCGAGGCCGAGCGGCGGGAAGAAGTAGCCGTGAAAAGTGAGCTGCAGAGCTTGCGAACGCGGTACGGGTTGGTCCCGCCGGGTGCCGAGGGCAGGATCAGGGCCGAGGCCGAGCGGCGCGCCTCCGCGGAGGTCGAGAGAAGGGTCCCCGAGCTGCCCGAGGGCGTCTCGACGGAAGGCGAGATCTCACCACAAGGCGTCGCCAACTTCCTCGACTCTCCCCGGGCGCGCGAGTCGAAAGAGTTGCAGGATGCACTGGACTCGTATGTGGCGGGAGATAGGACTCTGCTCCAGGCGGTCACGAAGGCCAACCCGTACACCGAAGCCGCCCACGCCGCCGTGGACGAGGTGCGTACCGCGGAGGCGCCCGAGGGCGTGAGCTTCCTGGTAGGCGGCCTTTCCGCCGGGCAGAAGGACTTTATCTCCAGCCTCTACGGCAAGGCCCCCTACGCGGCGGCGTTCGTACTGAGCGTTACCTACCTCATACTCCTCGTTAGCTTCCGCTCCGTGTTCATCCCACTCAAAGCGGTCATAGTGAACATCCTGAGCCTGACGGCGAGCTTCGGGGCGATCGTCTTCGTCTTCCAGGACGGCAACCTCTCCGGTTTGCTCGACTTCACGCCCCTGGGCTTCGTGGACGCCACACTGCCGATCCTGATGTTCTGCACGATCTTCGGAGTCTCGATGGACTACGAGGTCTTCCTGCTCTCCCGCATCCGCGAAGCCTACGAGAACGGGGACTCCAACACCGCGAGCGTCGCCAAGGGGCTCGTCGCCACCGCCGGTATCATCACCTCCGCGGCGGCGATCATAATCGTCGTTACCGGAGCCTTCGCTTTCACCGGCATCATCCTTACCAAGGCCGTCGGCCTCGGACTGGCCGTCGCCGTCTTCGTGGACGCGACGATCATCCGCATCCTCCTCGTCCCTGCAACAATGCGGATCCTGGGCGACTGGAACTGGTGGCCCGGCGGCCGCAAGAAAACGTTCGGCGCCGATTCGTAGAGACCCGCCGGGTAGTTGACCGGCGCCGAATCGAGCCTCAGAGCCTTCAGCTCGGGATAAGATCAATTCTTGATACTGGTCGGAGCTAGGGCTACACTACATACGTGGTCGAGTTCGAGCGGATACTCAGGGACCGTGGCTACCGGCTGACCAACCAGCGGCGGGTGATCGTGCGTGGGCTGGAGGGCGACCGGCACCTCTCTGCGGAGGAGATCTACGACAGGGTCAAGGGCGAGCACCCGGAGATCGGGCTCTCGACGGTCTATAGGACGCTGGACCTTTTGCACGAGCTTGGCATCGTGCGCAAGGAGGACTTTGGCGAGGGGTACTCGCGCTACGAGCTTGCGACGGAGCGGGTGCACCATCACGCCCGTTGCCGGGAGTGCGGGGCAGTCATAGAGTTCAACGAGGAGCTCATGGAGTACCTGGCGTTGCAGGTCGAGCGTGAGACTGGATTCGTCTCGGACTGGTATGAGATCACGCTTCACGGCCGCTGCGCGAGCTGCGTCGCTTCTTAGCACGCTCGCCCTTACGGGCTTCGCTTGTCAGTACGCCGCCCTGGCTTCGCCGGGCGGCTTCTCAGCATTTCGGCATTTGTTTCTGAGGGGCGGGCTATTCGAGGTTAGTGCAAGAATCAAATATTTCGAGAATTGGTGTAGACGCTGAACTTCGACCCGTCCTGGGCCACTACGACTTCGCCATCGTACCCGCGCCCCACCTCGGCAGGGAGGTCCAGCTCGTCCGCCGCCGGGTAGATGTGGGTGAGCACGATCTGCCTGACGCCGGATTCCGAGGCCATCCTCGCTACGGCGGCCGGCGTCAGGTGACCCGGCACGGGACTCTCGTCCGGGAAGGAGCACTCGACGAGCATGGTGTGGGCGCCGCGCGCCAGCTCTACGATCGACTCGCTGTACTCGGTGTCGCCGGTGTACACGAAGGAGCCGCCCGCGCCATCCAGCCGGTAGGCGATGCTCTCGGGCCTGTGCTCGGCCGGGGCCCATGCGAGGCGCCCCCCCGGGAGCTGGAGCGGAGAGGGGCACACGTGGGGTAGCTCGGAGACCTCTATCGGGTAGTCACCCACCATCCATGCGCCCCACGCCCCGGTCACCGATTCCCAGAAACGCTCGAAGGGCTCGGGACCCGTGAGGTGCAAGGGATGGGTGCGTTGTTCTGGCGCGCCGTACTTCAGGGTGAACAGCAGGGTGACGAGGTCGACCGTGTGATCTGGATGGAAGTGCGTGAAGAAGACGCGGTCTACAGCGAACGGGTCGAGGCCCGCGTGCAGCATACCTCGCACGGCTCCCGAGCCGAGGTCGAACACGAGTGTCTCCCCACCGGCTTCGACTGCAACGCAGCTCTGTCGCCTCTCCAGGCGGGGGACTACCGTGCCCGATCCGACGACCGTGATCTCCATTCACTCTTCCCTTCGGAAATAGGTTTCAGCCTTCAGGTTTCAGGTTCTTCGCAGATGCCTGTAGCCTTTTATTTGACGGGTCTTTGAATATCCACGCCAGCCCCGCGACTCCGAGAAGAGCGCCTCCTGCCACGTCCGAGGCCCAGTGCACCCCCAAGTAGACGCGGCTCGCGGCCACGCCAAGGAGGAGGACCAGGATTACTGCGCGAAGGAGCCAGTTAGGCCAGAGGAGGTAGATGGCCCCTAACAGGATGACCGAACGGAGCATGTGCCCGCTCGGATAGGGCTAGGGGAAAGGTACTTCGATGAACGAAGGGTCGATCGAGCGCACCACTTCGTCAGGCACCGGAACGGTCGGCAACCACGTCTTCATCGCGAACTCCAGCAGCGCCGTGACCACGAACGCGACGAGGAGCCGTCCCGCCGGATTTCGCCGCCCTGCTCGGAGCAAACCGGCGGTGAGCAGGATCATAGCCGCTCCGGAGTACTCCGCTCCTCCCGGCATCGAGAAGATCGTCCCCGCGGTGTCGAGGGTACCGGAGGCATGGCTCTGTGCCGCGCGGAGGATCCAGGCGTCAAGGGGGTAGAGCAGACGCGCCCCGGCCACCGCCGACAAGAGGACGAAGGCCAGGGAGTAGATCCAGAACCACGACTGAGCTCCTCGCTTCACGTCTCGAAGGCTAGCAAAGAGCGACGGGAAGGGCACGAAAAAGCCGGACCCGAAGGCCCGGCTGCATTTACGAAAGTGGTAGAAGGGTCAAGCCACGGCGTCGCGCAGAACGCGGCCGTACTCGCCGGCCTTGAGGATACGCTCGGCCTCTCGCTGCAACTGCCTGACCCGCTCGCGCGAGATGTCGAGCTCGTCGCCCAGCTCGGCGAGGGTGGCGGGCTCCCGATCGTCGAGGCCGTAGCGCCTGACCAGCACGTACCGCGCCCGATCCGGAAGCCGCTCGATGGCCTCCTTGAGCTGGTCCGTCTCCATCTCGCGCATCACCGTGTCAGGGGTGTCGGAGACGCGCTCGTCTTCGATGAAGTCGCCGAGCTGCGAAGCCGTGTCCTCGGAGGAGACCGGCTGGTCCAGGCTGGTGGCGTCAGGCATCGCGCTCATCGTGAGGCGTACCTCCTCGGGGTCCCACCCCAGGCGCGCCGCGACCTCATCCTCGGTCGGATCGCGCTCGAACTCCACGGCGAGCTCGCTGATCGCGCGGCTGACCTTCCGAATCTTCTCCGTCATGTGTACGGGGACACGGATGGTGCGGCCCTTGTCAGCAACTGCCCTCTGTACCGCCTGACGGATCCACCACGTAGCATACGTGGAGAACCGAAAGCCCCTCTCTGGGTCGAACTTCTCTACTGCTTTCATCAACCCTATGTTTCCCTCCTGGATCAAATCCTCGAAGGGAAGGCCGTATCCACGGTACTTCTTGGCCACAGAGACTACAAGCCTCAAGTTCTTCTCAACGAGGCGCTGGCGAGCCTTCTTGTCGCCTGCCTTGGCGCGCTTGGAGAGGTCTATCTCTTCTGCGTGCGTGAGCAGATCTCCCTGGCCGATGTGCGCCAGGTACTTGGCCAGCAACTCTGGGGTCTCGGATTCCCGCTGCGCCTTCGTGATGTCGGGCCTCTTCTCTAAACTGGTCGCCACTGTGCCCTCCTTCGGAAATGCGATTCTACTCGAAATCAGTTTTAGAAACTACTCTTGATTCTGCCCTCGATATCATCTTCTTAAACCTGCCCCGGTCCTGGATTTTCACAGAGCCCACTCTCCCGCTCGCAACTACATATACGCAAGAGCGTGGCAGAAGGTTGCATCGCGACTAATCGGCGCTGTGATCTAAGCCACCAGAAAGGAGCAAAGCGCGAAATTCGGGTTGCCGAGATAGCCGAGACTCAGCACGGTTATACTAGGAGATGTGGAGGGCACGTCTCACATACCCGACCGGATCGGCCAGGATCTTCCGAAGATCATTGCCTCGTGGCGGGAGGCGCGTCGCGGGGACATCGAGGACGGGGCCTATTCCCGGCTGACCGCCGCGATGGAGCAGCTAGTCTCGGTTTTTATCGAGTTCCTGCGCAGTCCGGACTCCGTAGAGACCTTCAGCCAGGGCGGTGCCGTTCACGGGCTGGTGACCGAGATAGCCGAGGCTCAGCACGAGCTGGGGCGTGATGCCGTCGGGGTAATAGAGGACTTTGCGGTCCTGCGGCGGTGCATCTGGCGCACGGTCGAGAAGGGCGTGGACCTTCCGGCGCTCGGCGGTGGTGAAGTAGCCGCCTTCTTCCTCAAGTTGATGAAGGCCTCCGACTGGGTAACGGAAGCGGGTCTGGAGGCCTTCGACGCCATCGTGCGCCGCGAGATGGAGCAGGCGCTGGGCCAGGCGCAGGCCACGGACCTGGTGACCGGGCTGCCGGATCGGGACCAGTTCAACCGCCTGAGCCTGCCGCGCGCGGTCGCCGCCCACGATCGCTTCTCAGTCGCGATCTTCGACGTCGCCCACTTCACGGAGATCGTCGCGGCGGGAGAGGTCGAGCGCGCCCGGCGGGTCTTGCGTAGGCTCGCGGACGTCGTGCAAGAGGCCGCTCCCGGGGACGCCGTCTACGCTCGCTTCGGCGACGACGAGATCTCTGTCATCCTCCCCGGACAGGGGAGCGAAGGAGCATACCGCGTGGCGGAGAGTGTGCTGGAGAGCCTGGCCGGAGGCGATGGTAACGGTTTCGAGGTGGATGTCGGGGTAGCAGAGTATCCGGCGCACGGGACGGACGCCGAGGAGCTGATGGGCGAGACCCTGAAGGCTCTGAAGATGGCCAAGCGCGTCGGCGGAAGCGGCATCGTGGTCGCCCATTGAGCTGGGGGCGCGAGTGATAGCGAGCTTCAACAGCCTCCCTGTGGAGGAGGGGGCGGCCGACCGTGCCTGGTGCGCGCTGTCCTCAGATTAAACAAGGAAGACCACGATAGACACCGGAGGTGCTGTATGTTCGCTGTCGTCAACCGGTTGCCGGTGAAAGTGGGAATGGCCGATCAAGTCGTCGAGCGGTTCGCCGACGGTAGGGGATTCGTGCAGGAATTTCCAGGCTTTGTCTCGATGGAGGTCCTGCGCTCCGACGACGGAGACGAGGTCATGGTGATCACGCGTTGGCAGGACAAAGAGGCGTTTGAATCATGGGTCAGCAGCGATGCTTTCAAGGCCGCGCACGGCAGGGGAGGCGGCGGAATGTTGAGGGAGCATCCTCAAATGAGCACCTACGACGTTTCTCTAACGCGCGAGCCGGAGTCACGGCAAAGCTGACAGT
>JBJMIY010000074.1:0-10098 GCA_045806605.1 Rubrobacteraceae bacterium | reverse complement strand
TTCAGGAGTTGCAAGATCCTGGATTCCTTCACGGCCGGGTGCACGCCCGCGAGCGTGGGAGCCTGGAGGGCGAAGAGCCCGATGGCCCAGACCAGCATGAGCGAGAGCACCAGCCCGAGCGTTGCGCCCCCGAGGCCGTCGAGCGCCTGTGAGGCAGGGCTCGAGAGCCGGTTTCTCAGGGTGCCGCCGGCGGCGCGCGCCGCTATCTCCCCGAGCGCCGCGAAGGCTAGGATGCTGACCAGCGTGATCCCCGCGCCGAAGAGCGGGTTCTCGCCCTCCGGCATCAGATACGGCGCTACCCGCGAACCTATAGAAGCACCTACCACTACCCCCACGAGCGAGAAGGCGCCGGCGAGGAGGCCGGTCCGGGCGCCGCGCAGCACGGTCAGAACGACGAACAGCGCAATGAGCAGGTCGATGGGCGTCATCCGGCAGATTCTACCGCCGGAGCGACGCCTGCGCGGGTGGCCTATATAATCCGTGAGCGATGAGAGCGGCGAGCTTTCTTCCCGATGTAGGAGAGGTACTCGAGGAGCGGGGCGAGCCCGCCTACCGCCTCGAGCAGGCCTACCTCGCCCTGACCCGCTCCCTGGTGCGGAACTGGGAGGAGGCCACTAACCTGCCGAAAGGGTTGCGGGCCGCGCTCTCCGAGGAGGCGCCCGCCGCGAGGCTGGAGTTGCGCCGCGTCTCGCGAGCGACCGACGGGACGAGGAAGTACCTCTTCCTCACGCGCGACGGCCACGCCATAGAGACGGTCATGATCCCCGAGAAGGGGCGGCATACCGTGTGCATCTCGACCCAGGTCGGGTGCCCGATGGCCTGCAAGTTCTGCGCGACCGGCCTGCTAGGTATCAAGCGCAACCTGGATGCGCGCGAGGTCGCCGAGCAGGTCTTCGTCGTCGCCCGCGACATCGAGCCGGGCAGGGTCTCGAACGTCGTAGTGATGGGGATGGGGGAGCCGTTCCTGAACTACGATCAGACGCTCTCAGCGCTCAAGACTTTGAACGACCCGGACGGCTTCGCTCTGGCGGCGCGGCACATCGCCGCCTCGACCAGCGGGCTTGTTGACAGGATAAGGCGCTTCGCAGACGAGCCGGAGCAGTTCCACCTGGCGATCTCGCTCCACAACCCTTTCGAAGACGAGCGCAGGGCCCTGATGCCCGTCGCCGCCCGCCACTCCATCCCCGAGCTCATGGACGCGGCCCGCTACTACGTCGAGCGCACACGCCGCAAGCTCTTCTTCGAGTACACCCTGCTCGCGGGCGTGAACGACCAACCCCGTCACGTCGAGGCGCTCGGCACTCTCCTCGACCACCCGCTCTACCACCTCAACCTCCTCCGCTTCAACTGGACCGACACCGGCTTCTCCGCGACCTCCAGGCGCGACGCGAAGGCGTTCTTGCAGCACGCTAAAGAGATCGGCCTCTCCACGACGCTGCGGCCAAGCAGGGGCGAGGACATAGACGCCGCCTGCGGCCAGCTCGCCGCGAAGGACCTCAGGGGCCGTCCCGCTGTCCCGCTCTCTTCCTAGGTTCTTGAAAGCCGAACCCGCAGAGAGGCTCGACTCGCGGGCGAAGACCCTCTGGCGCATAACCGGCGCCCTCGGGACGCTCCCGCTCGTCGCAGGAGGCGCGTTCGTTAGCTGGCTCCTGCTTCGCGTCGCCGGCATCCCGCTCCTGTTCGGCATCCTGCCGTTCCTGGCGGCTCTGGCGCTGTTCGTCGCGCTCGCGAGCGTGGTGCCCGACCTCAGGTGGCGGCGGTGGCGCTACGAGATTCGGGACGACGAGGTGGACCTGCAGCGTGGGATCCTCTGGATCAGGCGCACCCTCGTGCCGCTCGCGCGCATCCAGCACGTGGACACCCAGAGTGGCCCGCTGCAGCGCCGGTTCGGCCTGGCTACCGTGGTCTTCTACACGGCCGCCGGAGCCAACCATATCCCCGAGCTCTCTGCGCCCGTCGCAGCCCGGGCGCGAGACAGGATCTCCGATCTCACCAGGGAGCAGGATGAGCTCTGAGCCGCGCCACCTCCACCCGGCGGCGATGCTCATCGACGCCATCAAGACCGTCCGGCGTTCCTTGAGCGCCTTCGTCATCCCCGGCATAGCGTTCCTGATGAGCCGGGGCTTCGACGCGGGCACAATAGCCCTCGTGCTGCTCGGGGCGCTCGTCGTGGCGGTGCTCGCGGCCTTCTGGGGCTTCCTCTCCTGGCGGGCCACCATCTACGAGGTCGCGGGCGGCGTCTTCCGCCTGCGGTGGGGCGTCGTCCAGAAAAACGAGCGGGCTATACCCCTGGATCACATCCAGTCCGTGGACACGGTGCAGGGGATAATCCAGCGCCTCTTCAACGTCGTCGAGCTCAGGATAGAGACGGCGGGGGGTGGAGCCAGCGAGCCCGACGCCTCGCTCGCGGCCCTGGACCGCGCCGACGCCGAGGCGCTACGTCGTGAGATCGCAGGGTCCAGGAGAGAGTCCGTCGAGGCGGAGACCGCCGGACCAACCGTCGTCCGGAAACTCGGGACGAGAGACCTCCTCCTCGCGGGAGCGACCAGCGGCCAGATCGGGGTGGCCCTCTCCCTGATCGCCGTCGCTTCCCAGCTATTCGACGACGTCCTCTCGCAGAATCTGGCCCAGCGCCTCCTCGAGACCTTCGCGCCGCGCTCGGTAACCACCGCCCTGCTCTACGTATTCATCCTCGGCCTCGTTGCCTGGCTCCTGGCCATCGGTGGGACGGTCCTGGCCCACACCGGCTTCACGCTCTCGCGCGACGGGGACTTCCTGTACATCCGGCGCGGGCTCCTGGAGAGACGGGAGGCGACGATACCGCTCGCCCGCATCCAGGCCGTCCGCATAATGGAGGGCCTCCTCCGCCAGCCCTTCGGCCTGGCATCCCTGCGCGTCGAGAGCGCCGGCTACGGCCAGGACGCGGGCGTCTCGACAACGCTCTTCCCGCTCCTGCCTCGCAAGGAGGTCCACGGGCTCCTGCTCGAAGCCGCCCCCGAGTTCGCCGTCGCCCCGCCGCTCAACGCCCTCCCAAGGCGAGCCCTCCGGCGCTACGTCTTCAGGTCTACCTTGCCATTTCTGGTCCTGATCTTCGCGGCCGCGCTCCTCTCTTCCCTCGTCTTCGACCTGGCCGCCTGGGTCTTCGCGGCGCTGCTACTCCTTCTACCGGCCGCCCTCTTCGGCTGGCTTCGCTACCGGGACGCCGGATGGGCGCTCGAGGAGGACCGCCTCGTCGTCCGCTCGCGGTTCCTGGGCCGTACCACCGCTATCGCGCCTCGGCGCCGGCTGCAGTCGCGCGCCACGCTCCGGAGCCCTTTCCAGCGGCGCGTCCGTCTCGCCACCTTCGAGGCGCAGGTAGCCTCTGGCGGCGGCGGAGCGGAGCTGCGCGTCACCGACCTCGGCGCCGACGCCGCCGACGCCCTGATAGAGAACCTGGGGCCGGGGGCCTGACGGAGTAACGCTCCGGCGAGTGCAAGGCAGCCCCATGTGGTTTCCTCCTCTCCTCGCGGTCGTGGCTCAGGCGGCGTCGGTAATCTCAGCCACCTGCCGCCTCCTTTCGTGGCCTTATCTGCCTTACCGGGATAATGGCGGGCCGCGATGAATCCGGGATGAACGTTGGGACTGGCGGGAAGGGCGCTCTTACTGCTCCTGGCTCTGGAGCAGCTCGACGGGTACGGTCGAGCTCTGTTCGACGCGGCGGACTGTGCTCTTGCCGTCCTCGTCCTCCTCGAGCATCCAGACCTCGTCCACGAGGGCGGACTCCTGCACCTCGGCGACGTGGGAGATGATGAAGATCTGGCCGAAAAAGCGCTTGAGGCGCTCGAGGGCGAGGAGCACGTTGTTGCGGCGGTCCGCGTCCAGGCTCCCGAAGACCTCGTCCAGGACCAGGAACCCCAGAGTCGCGCCGCCGCGGGAGGCGATGATCTTGGAGAGGGCGACCCTGGCCGAGAGGCTCGCCACGTCTGCTTCCCCGCCCGAGAAGCGGTCTATGGCGTAGGAATCGTCGAATCGGTCGAGCAGCCTCACTCTGTAGTTCTCGTCGAACTCCATGCGCTCGTAGCGGTTGTCCGTGAGCTCCCGCACCAGCGCGGACGCCTCGGCCTCGAGCATAGGCCGCGCCCGCGCCGTGAGGCTCTTGAAAAAGAGGGTGAAGAGCGCGTCCATCTCGTCCATCCTGGCCGCCTCGGACGCCCTCCTGTTGGCCAGCTTGCGGTCCGCGTCGAGCCGTCCAAGCTCCGTATTGGCCCTCTCGATCCTGTGGTCCGCGTCCTTCCACTCGCCGCCAAGGTGCTCCCGCGTGTCCCGCAGCCTGCCCGCCCTCTCTTCCGCGGCCGCCACCCTCTCGGTGACCGCCACGTACGCCGCCTCGTCGAAGCCCAGGGCGGATATCTCTCGCCGCAAGTCGCCCGCCTTTTCTTCTGCCTCGCCCGCCAGCCGCCGGGCGTCTTCGAGCGCCGCCTCCACCTCGGGCTGGGATGCGAAACGGCGCTCCAGCTCCGCGGCTCGTCCCCTCGACTCGTCCAGCCGGGCCTTCTCCTGCCTCTTCGCCTGGTGGTCTTCGGGATCGTAAGAGACGCCTGCCAGGTCCTCGAGCTCCTCCGAGAACTCCGCGGCGCGCCTGGTCTTGTCGGCGTGTTCCCTGGCCAGACTCACAACGCCTGGGCGGGCGTCGCGCAGAGAGCGAAACTCCTCGTAGCGGGCGCGGGCCTGCGCAAGATCCTCTTCTGTCGGGGCCACGGAGCTCTCGAGGCGCGCCCCCAGCTCGCGCCTGTGCTCCCTGGCTCGCTCGAGGGCTTCGAGCCTCTCGGCGGCGCGGTCCTCGGCGCGGGCCAGGGCTTCTCTGACCTCTCGCCAGCGCGCGAGCTTCGCCGAGACCCCTTGCAGCTTCTTCTCTGTGGCCGCCGCGGCCTCCGAGAGCTTCTCTGCTTCCTCGTTATCCCTGGCGGCCAGGCGCCTGAGGGCGGCGGCCTGGCGGCGCAGGGTGTCGGAGATCTCCACCTGCTCCTCTTCCTCGAAGCCGCGGTGGCAGGTGGGGCAGTGATCGTCGGCCCCGCTGTCTATGGCCTCGCGGGCCCTATCCACGTTCTTCGCCTCGCGCTCGTGGGCGGCGGCCCGGCCCCGGTGCGTGGCGGAGATCTCCCTCAGCTTCTCTTCCTCCTCGCGCAGCTCGCGCTCCCACTTCTCCAGGTCATCGCCGCCCGAGACGTCCTCGAGCTCCTCCGAAAACTTCCTTACCTCGACGACCGTCTCCTCGTGCCGGCCCTCGGCCTCGCGAAGCTCCTTCTCCACGAGCTCGAAGTCCTCGTGCGAGGCCGCGAGCTCCCGCAGCGCCTCGTACCGCTCCTCGGCCAGCGCGAGTTCCCCGACCGCCCCCTCCAGCACAGCGACGGCCTCTTCGAGCAACTCTGGCCCGTCGAGCTCGAAGAGCGCGCTCCAACCGGGGAGCGGTTCGTCGCCGTCAAGACCCTCCAGCATGTCCCAGACCTCGGACTCTATGGCGGCGACCCTGGACTGCGCCTGCCGCAGCTCGCGCCGCGCCGCGTCACGCCTCTCCGCCCGCCGCCTGTCCTCCTCGAGCCTCTCCAGCTCTGCCTCGAGCTCCGGCAGCTTCTCCAGCTCGGGTCCGAGGCGCCCGAGCTCCTCCCTGGCTTTCGCGAGTTCTTCGAGGTCCTTCCCGGCTTCTGCTGCCCTGTCCTCTGCCCGGCGCTTCTCGCCCTCGGCCTCCCGGAGTTCCCCTGTAAGTCGTGTATGCTCGCGGTAGGTGGCGTCTAGCTTCTCGCGAGTCTCGCGGGCGGCCTTCAGCTCCCCTTCCGCTTCTTCGTACTCGGTCAAGACCTTCTCCAGATCAGCTTCGAGGCGCTGGATCTCCGCCCTCGCCTCCTCGAGCTCGCTCTGGAGGGATTCCAGGTCGGCCTCGGCGAGGCGGGCTTCGATGACGCGGGCCTCGGAGCGCAGCTCGTTGCGGTCGGCGCGCAGGAACTGCTGGGCGACCTCGACGCCGCTGATGCCGAGCATCTTGCTGATGCGGCGCACGCGGCTGATACCGTCGTCGTGCGCGAAGAACCTTAGCTCCTTCTGCTTGGCGTAGAACGTGGCCTCGAAGGTAGTGCGGTCCATCCGCAGCAGCTCCTCCTCGACCCAGCGGGTCACGTCCGCCGCGCCCGTCACGACGGTCTTGCCGCCAGGGTCGCGCGCCTCGGCGGTCGTGGTGTTGCTCTTGAGCTGACGCCTGACGGTGTAGGGGCCATTGCCGGTCGTCAAGGTTACCTCGACGACCGTCGGGTCCTTCGTCGAGCCGCCGCTCCAGGGGATGGACTCGTTGGCGAAGCGGGGGCCGGCGCCCTTGGAGCCGAAGAGAGCCCACAGGATCGACTCGAAGAGGGTGGACTTGCCCGCACCGTTGGGTCCAACGACCCCGATGGCACCCTCCGGCGGGAAGAGCTCGACCGGGTCCCGAAGCTGCTTGTAGTTCTCGATGTAGAGCCGCTCCAGGTTCAAGCCACGCCCCCCGGTTCCTCGCTCGCGGCCTGCGCCAGGTACCCGCGCCCCTTCTCCAGGAACTCCTCGGCGAAAGCCTTTTCAAGGTCCCCGCTCGCCCTGCGCCCCTTCACGAACGCCGCGAACTCCTCTTGCAATGGGCCGAAGACCGCCGTTGCGGGGCCGCCGTTCATCGTCTCGGGGCTCTCTTCGGCGTGGATCTCCAGGCTGAAGCTCAGGCATCGGCGATGCAGGTCCCGGAGAATCTCCCTGTCCACCCCGCTCGCCACCCCGCGCCTCACGTCGTAGGCGCGAAGGCGAACGATCGCGCCGTCCAGGTCGACGTTCTCGGTCCGTTTGTGAATCTCCTCCGTCAGCTCCGGCGCGTCGAGGTTCCGCGCCCGGATGAACGGTAGATCTATCATCGGCCGGGCCTCTATCGGCACGTGCTCGACCGAGACTCCGCCGCCGTCGAACTCGACGATAGCGAACCCCGGCTCTGACGCGACCTCGCTGAAGCTGAAGCGCTCTGTCGCACCCGAGTAGTAGGAGTTCTCCTTGTGCTCGTGGAAGTCGTGGTAGTGGCCGAGCGCGATGTAGTCGAAGGCGCCCTCCAGCATCCCGGGGTGCAGGTTCGCTTCGCCCATCTCGTGCTGCCTCGCCTCCAGGTTCGGCACCAGCCCGTGCGTGACCAGGATGTTGATGTCTGCGTCGCGCTCCGGGGTCACAGCCCCTGCAGTGGCGACAGCCCCGTGCGGCACGAGCGTTACGCCGACCACGGTGTCCCCGAGCTCTATGGGATGGTAGTCGAGCTCGAACCCGTGGGCCGAGTAGGCGTTGACCAGGTTCGCAGGCTCTAGAGGGGCGGTCGTTGTGCTTCAGCTTGGCGTGTCGGGATTTCCGGCGGCGACCAGGTAGGGGATGTTGGCCTGTAGGGTGATCCTGGCTGTCTGCTTCAGGAAACCGATGATCACGTGCGTCGCCGGCCTGACCGAGTCGAAAACATCGCCCGAGTGGATGACGAGGTCCACATCCCGCTCCAAAATAGCGTCCACGGCCCGTCCGTAAGCCTCCTGGACGTCGACCTCGCGCTGGTTGCGGCTCGTCTCGAGATCGAGCTTCGCGTACCTCGTGTATCCCAGGTGCGTATCCGAGATGTGGGCGACCCTTACGATCTCATTCCTCTTTTCAACCCTACTCTATTCCGGTCGAAGCATATGGCGGCCTTGCCCGAACCTCAAGCCCGTGTTTGGTGTTTGGCGATCAGCGATCGGACTTCTGGCAGCAGGTCGTTCGGGATCTCCACGAAAGTCTGATTCCTATCCTCGAAGGCAGCTTCGTCTTCGGCGGTCGCCTCATCGTGTTCCTCTCCGACGGCGTCGCCGGTAGGCTACCAGAGGCATATCCGAACTTCATGAAACGCGCATCGGCAGCGTTCTACTCATAGAGTACACGAAATCGCTCGCACACCAGCGGCAAAATGAGACAGAGAACCGCTTCAAACGAGCAGCGTGATCACACCCGCCCCAACCAGTGCCCCCGCCCAGATGAGGTCCACGTTGAACCAGGTGCGCTTGAGGATCATCAAACCCAGCCTGTCGTAGACTACCAGCGCGACCACTACCATTACCGCGAACATAGACAGGGTATGCAAGGCGACCGCGGCGATGCCGGCCAGCGTCTCGGGGCTGGTGAAGAACAGGTGCATGCCATGCCCCCAGTGTTCGTGCGCCTCGTGGGCTCGATGCTCCATCTCGTGCAAAGTCCCCGAGAGCTTCAAGAGCACGGGGACGAGCATGAGCCCCGCCCCGTGAGCGCTCGCCATGATGAACGACCAGAGGGTGAGATCCTTGAAGCCCACGCGCATCCCGACCCAGCGCGGGTGCTTACGCCGGATGAGCTTGTAGAGCCCGAACGCGATGAGCACGCCCGCCGCTAAGTACCTGAGCACGTCGAGCGGGACCGCTACCTGCAGGGCCAAGACCGCCACCACCACGAGGGCGACGGCGGCCATGTGGCCTAGGGCTATGGGCCAGAAGGCCTTGACGACGGCCTCGCGGCGACCCTCTTGCAGGCCGAGGGCGACCGCGAAGAGCCAGCCCATGGCGGGGTTCAGGCCGTGGTAGGCGCCAAGCAGGATCAGGGCGAGCCAGGGCCAATTCTCGTGGGCCATGGTGCCCATGTCGCTCATGACGGGTAGCAGTAGGAATCCGAGGACGAGTCGCCACCCTCGAGCCTTATCTGGTGTGGCCTCTCACCCTCTTCGAACTCGATGAAGAAGTCGGAGTCTACCGTGATGCCGCCTCCCGGGTTCACGTCCAGCTTGGCGATCCAACCTCGGATCCCTTCGGGGTAGAACTGTGCGTCCCACGCGGCGTACAGCGAGTTGCTGAAGTACAGCCTGCGCCCGTCGCGGCTCAGCTCCACCATCTGCGGTCCGCCGTTCAGGGGCTGGCCGGTCCTCGGGTGCGCCGTCTTACGGACGATCCCGCCGAGGTGGACGGACCCCGTATGCCTGGGGTTGAAGGGGTCCGAGACGTCGTACTGGCGCATCTCGCCCGTCCCCCAGCACGAGACGTACAGGAAGCGGTCGTCGAGCGAGAGCACGATGTCGCTGACCAGGGGCGCTACCGCGCCGAAGTCCTTCAGCGCGGGCGGAAGCAGATCCGGACTCGCCGGCTCAGCAGGGATGTCTATGACCTTCCGGATGTCCCACCGGCCGTTTCCGTAGTGCCAGAGCCAGATCGACGAGGAGAGGTCTTTCAGGTTCACGACCGTGTTGACGAAGCCGTAAGGCTTGCGCGGGTTGTGGGCGGGCCGCAGTTCCAACACTATCTGGTATTCCTCGCCCAGATCTAAGGCCTGCAGGTGGCGCCGCTTGCGCAGGTCCCAAAGGTGCAGATGGTGGCCGTATTCGCTTGCGAGGAGCTTCTCGGGGTCGAGGCCGCCTTCGATCATGTTCGGTGTGCCCCACTCGCTGGTGATCATGGTGTCGTACCCGAGGTGCCACCAGAAGTCGTAGGCCAGATGTTGCGGTCCCCGGTCTACCTCCCAAGGTCCTAAAGGGTCGAAGCTCTCGTGATCCATGACGAACACGCCCCCGGGCCCTCCTCCTTCGGGGTTCCCCAGCGTGCTCACGTAGAGGCCCTCGGGTCCGCAGTGGACGGTGTGGGGACGGCTGTAACCCGTGCGGTCGTGCAGCTCTTCTGGCTCGATCGTCTTGACGATGCGCGGCTCTCTCGGGTCTGGCTTGGTGTCGATGATGTGCATCCGTGAGGAGCGGATGCCGGGCACCACCAGGTAGCGGCGCTCTATGTGCGGGTGCGGTGCGTAGGGGCACAGCGCCGAGCTGCAAGCGTTCCAGCCGAAGTGGTGCAGCTCATCACCGGTGTTCGGCAGGTCCACGCGTCCGATGACCTGGCCGTAGCTTCCGGAGGCCGTATCCACGTCGAAGACGGCGATCGCGTCGGGGCGTCCGTCGCAGTTGGGACTCAAGGCGGCATCGGGGTTCAAGACCGCCACGTAGGCGAGCTTCTCCGATGGCGCCTGCATCGCCATCTTCGGCGAGGGGTAGAAACTGGGATCCGGTCTCCAGGTTACCATTGGCGGTTCCTCCTATCG
>JBJMIY010000073.1:0-6415 GCA_045806605.1 Rubrobacteraceae bacterium | reverse complement strand
GACGAGGTCTACGTGCTCGGCGACGCGGCGGTTTACGAGGATCCCCGCCACGGCCCACTTCCCCCTACCGCCTCCGTCGCGGTGCAGCAGGGGCCGTGGACCGCCAGGGACCTCTCGCGCAGGCTCAGGGGCAGGAACGCTCCGCGTGAGCGCTCCCCGTTCCGCTTCGTCAACCGCGGCTACGTGGTCAGCCTCGGGCCAGAGAGTGCCGTGGCAGACGCGCTCGGCATCAGGCTCAAAGGACGCGCCGCTCAGGCGCTCTACCGAGGCGTCCTGCTCTACTACCTCAAGAGCCGCCGCGACCGCGTCCTCGCCGCTTCGGACTGGGCCATGGAGCGGACCATCGGGCGCGTAGGCTTCGACCCAACGACCGCCGGTAGCGCGCAGGCGTAGAAACGCATGCCGGGGGGAAGATCGCGCCTGTCGGCGTCGAGCCTCCCCGCAAGGTCCGAGGTATGGATCTCGAGCTTGTAGCCATCCGGGTCGAGAAAGTAGAGCGAGCGTACTCCGGTAGGGTTGTTCTGCCAGATCTCGGCTCCGGCGTCACCCAAACACTCGCTCACCGCATCGAAAGAGCTTGCAGAGAGGGAGAAGGCGAGGTACCTATCGAGGTGGCGCACGGCGAGCGTGGCGTGGTTGATGCCCTCGACCACCGGCGAGGCCACTAGGGTTCGACCCGGGCTGATGCCACGTGCCGCTCCACGATAACCGGCACGTCCTCCGCCCTCACGCGGGTGTACCAGACGTCGTCGGGGTAGACGAAGACGACCGGTCCTTCGTGGTGGCGGCGCGCGCAGGCGTTTCGCAGCACCGCGGCCGGCTGCAAACCGCGCCGCTCGATCTCGGCGCGGAAAGCCTCGAGGAGCTCGCCGCCGCCCTTGGCGCCACAGCGGCCCTCCCCGGGCGTCGCGCACACGAAGATCTGTCGAAGCCTCGCCACGACACCAATTCTATGTCGCGCCGGGGATTATTCCAGGCGCGGACCTGTCGGCTACACCAATTCTCGAAATGATCGATCCCGACAAGAACTCAGGAGAGCCTGCGCCCCCAAAACAAAAAGCTGAGAAGCGAGGGCCTTCTAAAGGCCCGAAGCGTACTGATAAGGCGCCCCTGGCGGAGCCTGGCTCCTTGCTGACAAGCGGAGGCGAAGCCGGAGCGTGTTGAGAAGCGAGGCCTTAAAGGCCGAAGCGTGCTGAGAAGCGAAGGGCTTCAGAAGGCGGTCGCCGAGAGTCCCGTCTCCGTGCGCTCCTGCACGCGCCTGGCCACACCGGTCTCTTTGGCCTTTTCTCCGACCGCCTCGGCGACGGCGGAGGCGACGCGCTCGTCGAAGACGCTCGGGATGATGTAATCCTCGGAGAGCTCCTCCTCGGGGATCACGTTGGCTATCGCCTGGGCCGCGGCCAGCTTCATGTCCTCGTTTATCTCGCGGGCGCGCACGTCGAGGGCGCCACGGAAGATCCCGGGGAAGCACAGGACGTTGTTGATCTGGTTCGGGTAGTCGCTGCGGCCCGTGGCGATGATCCTGGCGTGCCCCAAGGCCACCTCGGGCCTTATCTCCGGGTCGGGGTTGGCCATCACGAACAGTAGCGGGTCCTTGTTCATGCTCTCCAGGTGCTCGACGGTAAGCACGCCAGGGACAGAGAGCCCGAGGAAGAGGTCAGCGTCCCGCACCGCGTCTGAGAGGTCTCCTGTCCTGCCGTCGGGATTGGTGTGCTCGGCGAACCACTGTTTGGATGGGTTGAGCCCCTCGCGCCCCGCGTGCACGATGCCCTGCGAGTCGCACCCGATAATGTTCGTGGCGCCGGCCTCGAGCATGATCTTGGCGCACGCTACTCCCGAAGCCCCGACGCCGTTCACCACGATCCGGAGGTCCTCTATCTTCTTGCCTACGATCTTGAGCGAGTTTATGAGCGCGGCGAGGACGACGACCGCCGTGCCGTGCTGGTCGTCGTGGAAGACGGGGATGTCGAGCTCCTCCTTGAGGCGATCCTCGATCTCGAAGCACCGCGGAGCCGAGATGTCCTCGAGGTTTATCCCGCCGAAGGTCGGGGCCAGGTTCTTGACGGTCTCCACGATCTCGTCCGCGTCCTTGGTGTCGGGGCAGATGGGGAAGGCATCTACGTCGGCGAACTCCTTGAAGAGCATCGCCTTGCCCTCCATTACAGGCATCGCGGCCCGCGGCCCGATATCCCCGAGGCCGAGCACCGCCGTGCCGTCGGAGACGACCGCCACGGTGTTGCGTTTGATCGTGAGGTTGAAGGCCCTCTCGGGGTCGTCGGCTATCGCGCGGCAGACCCTGGCTACACCAGGTGTATAGGCCATAGAGAGGTCGTCGCGGGTCCTCAGCTGCATCCTGGAGCGGACCTCGATCTTGCCTCCCAGGTGCATTAGGAACGTCCGGTCGGAGACGTTTATGACCGTCACCTCGGGCAGCCCTTCCACGACATCCACGACGTGCTGGCCGTGCTTGGAGTCGCGCGCGTTGACCGTGATGTCGCGGGTGCTGCGCTCCTGCCCCATGCGCACTATGTCGACAGCGCCCACCATCGCCCCTGCATCACCAACCGCCGTCAGGATCCTGCCGAGCGATCCCGCCCGGTGAGGAAACTCGACCCGCAATGTGAAACTGTAGCTCGCACTGGGTATGGCTTCCATAATGTTCGTCCCTTTCCCATCTTAGTCCGAGAGACAAATTGTATTGCAAAGCGTGTCAGCTTGTCAGCACGGCGCCAGCCGGAGCGTGCTGACAAGCTGCCGAAGGCAGCGTGCTTAAATGCTATACAGGCAGATACCCTGGGTCGTCAGGCAGATCGGTACCTGGGAGGGCGTCACGCCTGGCACTGAACCACCGGCCCAGTTCCGTCCCCGAGCCGGCTTCAGAGGCTGCCTGTCCGAGGCCGCTGCGCAGCTCGTGCAGGAGTGGCGGCCTCTCGCCGTAGGAGACCATCTCGAGCTCGGCGGCGATTGCGGCGTCCACGAACTCCCCCCAGCGTCTGGATTCGGGTCCGCCAGAACCTGGAGGCGAGGCGAAGGCTCGTCGAATCTCCTCTGGCAGGTGCATGGAGCCCAGCGTAGCTTCCCGCTCCGGGTCCGGTGGTGCTGATGGGACCTCCTCGAGGTAGTGGCGGGCGGCGAAGAGCAGGAGCCGCGAGGAGACCGTGCGCTTTGCCCACGAGCCGGCGACCCTCTCCCAGTCGACGAATGATCCCCTATAGAGGCTCTCCAGGTCCATGGCCGGTATTCTACTCGACGCATGGGGCGCCCCCGGGTCGCACAGTTGCCTTCCGTGATGAACCGGCTATTGCCTTGCTGGTAAACTTCCCTCGTTCTCGGCACGCCGGAGTCCGGCGCTTGGAGAGGGATGTTAAAGCGAGTATGGATACTGCCGCCAATCATCATCCTGTGCCTGGTCGTAGGAGCGAAGGAGGCGCCAAGGGAACCCTCCTTCCAGAGCCAGGTCAGGCCGAACATACTCCTGGTGCTGACCGACGACCAGGACGCGGGCTCGATCTCCGAGATGCCGAACGTCCAGTCCCAGCTAGTTGACAAGGGCACCACCTACGACCGCGCCTTCGCGACAACCCCCCTGTGCTGCCCTTCGCGAACCTCCATACTACGCGGCCAGTACGCCCACAACCATGGAGTCTGGGACAACAAGCCCCCGAATGGCGGCTTCCCGCGCTTCCAGGAGCTAGGTCTCGAAGAGTCCACGGTAGCAACGTGGCTGGACGAGGCAGGCTACAACACAGGCTTTATTGGCAAGTACCTCAACAAGTACGGCGAGTACCAGGATCCCAACACACACGTGCCTCCCGGTTGGGACCGCTGGATCGGCTACCAGGGCGGCCCCGAGGAGCAGCGCATGAGAGGGGCCTTCAAGGTCAACGTCCAGGGCAAGGTGGTCCGCATCGACGCAACCGAAGAGCACGATACGGACTACTTCGCACGTAAGGCCGAAGATTACGTGAGGAACCGTAAGCCGGGCCGGCCCTGGTTCCTGATGATCGCAACCAATGCTCCTCACTTCCCCGCCCAGGCCTCCGCGCGCAACGAGAACGGCTATGCCGGGCGCACCATGCCGAAGACCCCCTCCTTCAACGAGGCCGACATCTCGGACAAAGCTTCCCCCTGGCGCGACAACGCGCTGCTACCAGAGGAGTGCCCATCAAAACCCCGGGAAGTGCCCGGAGAAAAGCTGCAGTGCGTCCCTGAGGCCGACGAGACCTGGCGCAACCGCATGGAGTCTCTCAGAGACGTCGACGACATGATCGCAGAGCTGCTCGCGGCGCTGCGCGACAAGGGATTCGCGCGGCATACCTACGTTATCCTCACCTCAGACAACGGGTTCGAGCTGTACCAGAACCGCGTCTACTCCAAGGGCTCGCCCTATGAGCCCTCCCAGCGGGTTCCGTTCATCGTCCGGGGCCCCGGGGTGTCGAAAGACCGGGTAGACCATCATCTGGTCGCCAACATCGACCTCGCCCCCACCTTTGCCCAGTGGGCGAAGGCCCGGACACCGGACTTCGTGGACGGGCGCAGCCTCGTCCCCATCCTTGACAACCCGAACTCCCCGTGGAGGACGCGCCTCCTTTTCGAGCACCACCTCGGCACCCAGAGCTTCGAGGCCATCAGAACGAGCGCCGACCAGGTCTACATAAAGTACCCGAGCACACACGAGACGGAGTACTACGATCTGGACAAGGATCCCTACCAGCTCGACGGGCAGGCCGAAACGCCGCCGCCGCAACTCGACGAGCAGCTCAAGGATCTCATGCGCTGCTCCGGGGCGAGCTGCCGCGTGGCGGACGGCAACGGGTCCCACTGAGACTGCACGAGCGGCTCAGAAGGAGGGTTGGTAGTACCCGCCGTACAGGACCCTCATACGGCTGGAGTCGCCCTCGGGGAAGCCAAGGTCCGGGTCGCCCTCGGTAGCGCGGGCCATGTAAGCTGACCATATGTCCATGGGCATAACCTCGCCGTTGGGCTCTTCGATGCCGTGCACCCCAACCATCGACAGCCGGCCTTCCGGATAGCCGACCCACACCGAAGTGCACAGGCGAGGCGTGTAGCCGACGTACCAGGCGTCGGCGAAGTTGTTCGTAGTGCCGGTCTTGCCCGCCGAAGGGCGACCTATCTCCTCGTCCAGGTCGTGGAACATGGTCGCGGTCCCGTCCTCCACCACGCCGCGCAGGACCTCGTTCGCGACCGCGGCCTGGTTCCCGGTCATCACGCGCCGGCCCGTGAGGCGGTGGTCATAGAGGCTCTCGCTCGCGCCGTAGCTCACCCTCTCCACCCGTTCGACGGCGTACGGCGCACGGTGGATGCCGCCCCCGGCGAACGTCGCGTAGGCCGAAGCCATCTCGAGCGGGCTGACGCCTGTTCCCAAGCCCCCGATGGCCGTCGAGGGATACGGCTCGATCGGGCTCCTTATGCCCAAAGCCCTGGCTGTCCTTACCACCTTCGCGAGGCCCACGTCCGCGGCGAGCTGGACGAAGACCGTGTTGTCCGACTCGGCCATGGCATCCCGGACCGAGATCTCCCCCCGCTCCACGAAGTCGTAATTGTTTATGACGTAGTACTCGTTCAGAAAGCGGAAGTTGAGCTCGTGGGAGACGTAGACGCTCTCGGGCGAGATGTCCTCCTTGAGAGCCGCGGCGAGCACGATCGGCTTGAACGCGCTCCCGGGCTGCCGCCTGGCGTCGAGCGGCAGGTTGAACCCCTCGGCCTGCCCCGCGAGCGCGCGGATGGCCCCGCTCTGGGGCTCGACGCTGACCACAGCCGCGGAAGGGTCGTCGGGCTCGTAGAGGACCTCGCCCGAAGTCTCGACCGCCGCGCGCTGGAGCTCGGGCTTGAGCGTCGTGTAGATCCTCAGCCCCCCGCGTCCCAGGGCCTCGGGCCCGAGCCTACCCTCGACCTCCCTGCGCACCCGCTCCATAAAAGGCTCGAAGTCCGGGTCTTCGGGCGACGGTGCAGGGGCATACTCCAGCGGGACGCTCTGGGCCTCGCGCATCTGGCCGGCGGAGATCATGCCCTGCTCCTCCATCAGCCGCAGAACCGTGTCGCGGCTCTGCGTGGCGTGCTCGGAGCCTGTCGTCTCGCCCGTCGAGAAGTAGGTCGAGGGCGCGTCGAGGAAGGCAGCGAGCGCGGCGGCCTCGGAGAGAGTAAGGTCCTTTGCGCTCTTGTCAAAGTACCGCTGGGCCGCCATCTCCGCTCCGTAGGCGCCGTTTCCGAAGTACACGGTGTTCAGGTAGGCGGTCAGGATCTCCTGTTTCGTGTGATGCCGTTCGTAGGAGAAGGCTAGCGCGGACTGGACGAAGCGTCGCCAGAACGAGACCTTGAAGCGCTGATCCTCGGGGACGAAGAGGTTCTTCATGAGCTGCTCGGTTATGGTGGACCCGCCTTCCTGCGCCTCCTG
>JBJMIY010000072.1:0-12158 GCA_045806605.1 Rubrobacteraceae bacterium | reverse complement strand
CGCGAGCAGGCGAAGGCTATCGGCGTCTTCGCTTTCGTCGCCTCCGCGGGTGGCTCGGTCGGGCTGCTGGCTGGAGGGGTGCTGACCCAGTCGATCAACTGGCACTGGATCTTCTTCGTGAACATCCCGATCGGTATCGCGACGGCCGTCCTTGCGTGGCGGCTGCTCGATCGTGAGGAGGGCATCGGCTTCGGCGAGGGAGCGGACATACCGGGCGCGGTTCTTATCACGAGCTCCCTGCTGCTCGGCGTCTACACGATAGTCAAGCCCGCGGCCGAGCTCGGCTGGGGCTCGGTCCAGACGCTCGGGCTCGGGGCCGTCTCGCTCGTTCTGCTCGTCGCCTTCGTCGTGCGCGAGGCGCGGGCCAGCAACCCGCTCGTACCGCTCCGGATCTTCCGCTCGCGCAACGTCTCGGGGGCCAACGTGATCCAGGTGCTCTCGGTCGCCGGGATGTTCGGGATGTTCTTCCTGGGAGCCCTGTATCTGGAGCGTGTGCTCGGCTATGGCCCCTTGCAGATCGGCCTCGCGTTCCTGCCCGTGACGATCGTGATGGGGACGCTGTCCGTGCGCTACGCCGAGCGGCTGATCATGAACTTCGGCGCCAGGACGACGCTGATCCCCGGTCTGGTGCTCATAGGCGCCGCCCTTGCCCTTTTCGCTCAGGCGCCGGCGGACGGCAGCTACGTCCGTCACGTCCTGCCGGTGATGATCCTGCTCGGCTTCGGCGGCGGCGCCGCTTTCCCCACGCTGATGACGCTGGCGATGTCGGGCGCCACGCAGAGTGACGCGGGCCTGGCCTCCGGTCTCGTCAACACCACCGCGCAGGTGGGCGGCGCTTTGGGCCTGGCTGTCCTGGCGACCCTTTCGGCCACGCGCAGCGAGAGCCTGATGGGCGGCGGGGAGGCCACAATCGCCGCGTTGACAAGCGGGTACCACCTGGCGTTCCTCATCGGGGCCGGGCTCATCGCCGTCGCCATCGCGGTTGCCGTGACAGTGCTTGAGCCCGAGCGCCGGGCAGAAGAAGGGAGCCAGGCCGAGGCGGAGCCCGTAGAGTGCGAGGCAGCCTAGGGTCCCGCTGGGTTTGCCGACCTCCAGCCTGCTGCGGTCGTGACCAGAATGGCGCGAAAGCAAACCACATCAGAGGAGCAAATCAAGCACATGGCAGAGTATGACCGTTCAGCTTCGCCACAGACCAGCTCGATCCAGCAGCAGCTGCTGCGCGCCACCCTGAACGGCGGGCGGGTGATTACGCCAGGGGACGCCTCCTACGATGAGGCGCGTACCATCTTCTATGGTGGCTTCGATCGCCGCCACCCTGGGGCTATCGTGCGCGTCAAGGACGCCTCAGAGGTCGCCCAGGTCGTCTCCCTCGCGCGAGAGAATGGGCTGGAGCTTGCCATCAAGAGCGGAGGCCACAGCCTCGCCGGCCACAGCACCACAGAGGGTGGCATCGTGCTAGACCTCTCTGAGATGAAGGATCTCCAGATCGACGTATCCGGACGCACGGCATGGGCCCAGACCGGTCTCACCGCAGGCGAGTACACGGCTGCCACAGCGGTACATGGCCTCGCAACAGGCTTCGGTGACACCGGATCTGTAGGTATAGGGGGCATCACTCTCGGCGGAGGGGTAGGATACCTCGTTCGCAAGCACGGCCTCACCATAGACGATGTGCTCGCTGCTGAGGTCGTCACTGCCGATGGAGAGCTCCTCGAGGTGGACTCAGAGAGTCATCCTGAGCTCTTCTGGGCTATCAGGGGAGGAGGGGGCAACTTCGGTGTAGCTACCCGCTTCAAGTTCCGCCTGCACGAGCTTAGCACGATCGTTGGAGGGATGCTGGTGCTGCCTGCAAGCCCAGAGATTATCGCCTCATTCATCGCCGAGGCTCAGGCAGCTCCAGAGGAGCTCTCTACCATAGCAAACGTGATGGTGGCACCTCCCATGCCTTTCTTGCGTCAAGAGGTCCATGGAGAGCTCATCATCCTGGCCATGATGGTCTATGCGGGCGAAGACGTCGATGAGGGCGAGCGCGTCATCGCTCCTTTCAGGGCGCTCGATGCCAGGCCCATAGTCGACATGCTAAAGCCGATGAGCTACCCCGAGATCTACCCACCCGAGGAAGGGGATTACCATCCAACAGCGGTGGGGCGCACTATGTTCCTTGAGAGCATAGATGTGGCTGAGGCCGAGACTATAGTCGAGTACCTCAGCACCTCAGAGGCACCGATGCGCGTGGCGCAGCTGCGGGTGTTGGGAGGGGCTATGGCTCGCGTAGGCGCCCAGGCCACAGCCTTCGCCCACCGCTCCGCAGCCATCATGGTAAACGTCGCAGCGTTTTACGAGAGCCTACAAGAACGCCCAGCACGCGAGGCGTGGGCAAGAGAGTTCGAGGAGGCGCTGCGCCAGGGCAAGGGTAATAAGGGTGATGGAGTGTACGTGAACTTCCTGGGGGAGGAGGGCGAGGGGAGAGTGCGGGATGCCTATCCTGGCTCTACGTGGGAGAGGCTCTCTGAGATCAAGGGCCGTTACGACCCCACCGACCTCTTCCGCCTCAACCACAACATCCCGCCCGCGACCGGGCAGAAGGAGACGAGCGATGGCTGAAAATCTACCGATAACCGAGCTGGAGCCGCAGTTCAGTAGCGATGATGCGACGGCGACGCCGTGGGCGGAGGCTCGCGAGGTCCTGGCGGCGGCGAAGGTGTACTGGCTGTCGACGGTGCGTCCGGACGGACACCCGCACGTCACGCCGACTGCTGCCGTCTGGCTGGACGACGCCCTGTACTTCTCCACAGGACAGACGGAACGCAAGGCGAGGAACCTGGTGCAGAACACGCACTGCGTGGTCACAACCGGTTGCAACGTCCTCGAAGGCCTCGACGTCGTGGTCGAAGGCGACGCTGTGAGGGTTACCGACGAGGCCAGGTTCCAGCGATTGGCCGACGAGTACGTTGCGAAATACGGCGAGCTCTTTCGCTTCACGGTGCGCGACGGCGGCTTCTACATAGAAGGCAGTGAGACCGAGGTCTTGGTGTACGAGGTGGCTCCCGCGAAGGCCTTCGGGTTCGGCAAGAGCGATTCGTTCAGCCAGACCCGCTGGCGCTTCTAGCGAGCTGCACTACGTGCGCACAGGGCCGGAAGCAGATCCAGAACAGAGTCAGATCGAGCGAAGGCACAGCCATCGCACAGTGACCGGGGGCAGGTATCAAGCGACCATGACCAGGTCAGGGACTCACGAGAGCAAATCTCCATGAAGAGACAGGTGCTGTTTATTCACGGCGGCGGGCAGGGTGCATACGAGGCAGACAAAGAATTGGCAGCAAACCTGCGGGATGAACTGGGGGCTGCATACCACGTGAGGTGTCCGGAGATGCCGGATGAACAAAGCCCAGAGTACGAGGCATGGAAGGAGAAAATCGAGCAAGAGCTCGCTGCGCTGGATGGGGAGGTGATCCTCGTCGGACACTCTCTGGGCGCTTTGATCCTGATGAAGTACGTTTCCGAGGAGGGGGTGGAGAAGCCCGTCGCGGGGCTTTTTCTCGTCGCGACGCCCTACGTCGGAACCGGGGGCTGGGAGTTCGAAGAGGACGCGCTGCGAGAGGACTTCGCCGCGGAGCTCCCCTTACGGTTACCGGTGTTCCTCTACCACAGCCATGATGATGAGGTGGTGCCGTTCGCGCACCTCGCCCTGTACGAAGCGAAACTCCCGAAGGCAACCATTCACGAACTAGATGGCCGCGGGCATCAGTTCAATAACGACCTGTCTGAAGTTGCCCGGGATATCAAGAGCCTGTAAAGGAGAGTTCTATTGAGAGAGCATGAAGGCGACTATGCCCACGTGAACGGCCTCGAGATGTACTACGAGATCCACGGTACCGGAGAACCATTGATCCTGCTCCACGGCGGCGTCGGCGCGATCGAGATGTTCGGCGAGGTCCTGCCGTTGCTCGCGCAAGGCCGGCAGGTCATCGCCGCCGACCTGCAGGCCCACGGGCGCACGGCGGACATCGACCGTCCACTGAGATTCGAGTCGATGGCTGACGATATCCGTACTCTGATCGAGTACCTCGGTCTCGAAGAGGCCGACGTCATGGGCTATTCCCTGGGTGGCGGCGTCGCCTTGCAAACGGTGATCCGGCATCCGCAAGTGGTGCGCAAGCTCGTGCTCGTCTCGACCCCTTTCAGCCGGGATGGCTGGTACCCCGAGGTCCGCGCGGGGATGGAGCAGATGGGTCCCAAGGCTGCAGAGCCGATGAAGCAGACCCCGATGTACCAGGTCTATTCCAGCGTCGCGCCGAGGCCCGAGGACTGGCCCGAGCTGCTCACCAAGCTGGGCCAGCTGCTCGGGCAGGACTACGACTTGTCGGAAGGCGTGGCGGCGATCGAAGCGCCTACGATGATCGTAGTCGGAGATGCCGACAGCGTCCGCACGGCGCATGCGGTGGAGTTCTTCGAGCTTCTCGGCGGCGGCCTTGCCGCCGCCGGGTGGGACGGGTCCCGAATTCCCAACGCCCGGCTCGCCGTCCTGCCCGGAACGACGCACTACGATATCTTCTCCTCTCCTGCGCTGGCGTCCGCCGTCACGCCGTTCCTCGACGCGCCCATGCAGGAGACCGGGTGAGTCGTGAAAGGAGAGTAAGGTTATGTCAAGGACGGCTGACGTGAGGTGCTCATGCCCCGTCAGATGACCCCACAGGAGCGCCAGGAGTTCCTCGCCGAACCACACGTCGGTGTGCTGAGCGTCGCCAGCGACGACGACAGGCCGCCCCTGACCGTGCCGCTCTGGTACGGCTACCGGCCGGGCGGCAACATCTCCTTCTTCACCGCAACCCAGGGCCGCAAAGCCCGCAAGACAGGGCTCATCCGGAAAGTGGGCGTGCTGAGCCTCTGTGTCCAGCGTGAGGAGTTCCCGTACAAGTACGTCACCGTCGAGGGCACCGTCGTCGGGGAAGACAGGCCGCCGTCGGCGGAGCAGATGCTCGCCATCGCCCGCCGGTATCTGCCCGAGGAGGCAGCCCAGTTGTTCGTCAAAGCGGAGCTCGAACGCCCCTCGAGCGAACTCGTGCTGTTCACGGTAAGGCCGGACCGCTGGTTGACCGCCGACTTCACCGATGATGTGGGGTAGGCCCGTGGACGTGATCACACCGAACCCCGGGCGACCACCGAGTAAGGATAAATGACTAGCGAAAAGGAGGCAGTCATGTTCGAGAACACCAGGGCGTTCAGCGGCTTTTCGGTAGACGATGTGCCGGAGGCCAGGAAGTTCTACGGCGAGACGCTCGGTCTGAGGGTGTCCGAGGAGTACGGCATGTTGTCGCTGCACATCGCCGGAGAGCGGGACATACTGGTCTACCCCAAGCCCGACCACACACCGGCGACGTTCACCATTCTCAACTTCCCGGTGGACGACATCGAGAAGGCCGTCGACGAGCTAGCCGAGCGCGGAGTTCGCTTCGAGCGATACGACGACTCCAACACGGACGAGAAGGGCATCTACCGCGGCCAAGGACCGTTGATCGCGTGGTTCAAGGACCCCGCCGGCAATATCCTGTCCGTACTCCAGCAAGACTGAAGAGTTCCGGACGAACGTAAATCCGGCAAGCCCTTGCGCCGTGCCCTGCCACGACATCTTAGCGAGGGCTGTGGCATGGCGTCTTTGGGCACAAGACCAGAAATACGCTCGGTTATGCGTCCCAATGGTGGACAGGGAGGCAGGACCAAGTTGGACCTTTTATCCTGGCGTGCGCGAATTTTTGCGGGGCACTAGCTCCCGGTATAATTCCGCCCATGACTTCGACGGAGAACGGCGCGGATATCCTGATCCTGTCGAGCGCCATAGGCAGCGGCCACATGCGCGCCAGCGCGGCCCTGGTCCGCGGTGTGGCGCTCCTCGACCCCGCGAGGACCTGTTCGATCGTAGACTTCCCTCACCTGGTCTCTCCCGGCATCGAGCAGCTCCTGCGTAGCGCGTACCTCGGGTCTCTCAAGCTATGGCCTGCCGCGTACGGCAGGATCTACCGCTCCTCGGAAGGGGGTCGACCGGGCTCGTACCGGGATTTTGTGGAGAGAGCCGGGCTCAGGATGCTGGCGCGCCTGGTGTCGAGCACAGGAGCGCGGGCCCTGGTAGGTCCACACTTCTACGGCGCCGGTGTCCTTGGAGACTACAAAGAGCGAAACCCCGAGGCTTTTGCCGCCGTGGTATTGACGGACTACGTGCCGCACCCGATCGGGGTGCCCCCTAACCTCGACCTCTACGTCGTCGCCGACGAGGCGGCGGCCGAGGTCGTTGCTAGGCTCGGGGTGCAGGAGGAGAAGATACACCCGACCGGCATCCCGATAGACCCTCTCTTCGAGGAGCCCGCCGACTCGAGCGGCGTTCGCCGGGAGCTACTGAAACTCGAGGAGGACGACCTCCCCATAGTACTCGTGATGGGCGGCGGGCTCGGCGGAGGAGAGCTGGAGAATGCCGTATCCTTCCTCTTCAAGGCGAGCGCGGCCATGCACCTCGTCGTGCTCTGCGGCTCGAACGATCGTACCCGCGAGCGGCTGGAGCGGAGGGCCGCCAGGGAAGGGCACTCCGCGACCTTTCTCGCTTTCACGGACCGAGTGCGGGAACTCATGGCGGGGGCCACGGTACTGGTCACGAAGCCGGGCGGCATGAGCTGCACGGAGGCCCTCGCCTCCGCCCTCCCCCAGATCCTCTTCAATCCGATTCCCGGCCAGGAGGAAGATAACGCCGCTGCCATGGCACGCTACGGCGCTGGTGTCGTCGTCAAAGGCCTGGGTGAGATCCTGGATGAGACAATGGAGATCCTCACCAGCCCGGAGCACCGGCGCCGGATGGTGCAGTGCGCCCGGGCCGCCCATCGCCCGCATTCGACCAGATCCGCCGCCGAGCTGATTCTAAAGGGCCTCTAATGTGGCACCCGCGGGCTCGTGCCTGGGTAGCCGCCGCCGGGATCTCCGCCGGCGGCGCGGCCCTCGCCGGCATGCGAACCGCCACTGGACGCCCGCTCCGCTCGCCGCCGACCCTGGCCGGTGCGGGAGTGGGACTGGCAGCCGGCGGGTTCATGGTCTACGAGTGGCTCTCGCCCCGGTCGTGGCTCTACGGCCGCGTATTCTGGCACGCCCGCACGCCAGAGAGAGTGGTCGCCCTGACCTTCGACGACGGGCCGTGCCACCCGTACACCGAACAGCTTCTCGAGGTCCTGGACCGGGAGGGAGTCAGGGCTACGTTCTTCCAGATCGGGAACAACGTCAGGCGCGAGCCTGACCTGGCCGCCGAGGTCGCCTCCGAGCACGTAGTCGGCAACCACACTTACGACCACCCGCACCTCGTCTGGAGCCGGTCTGGCACGGTCAGGGACGAGCTGCAGCGCGGCCAGGAAGCCATCTATGACGCTACCGGCACCCTTCCAGACCTCTTCCGGGTACCCCACGGATGGTACGGGCCGCAGGTCATCTCGACCGCCGAAGAGCTGGGCTTCAGGTGCGTAGGATGGTCGGTAATGGCGTGGGACTGGGGCCGTACACCAACGGATGTTATCCAGAGCCGGATACTGCACGGCCTCCGTCCCGGCGGCGTCAGCCTGCTGCACGACGGACAGGACACCGACGCCTTCCCGAAGGCGGACCGCTCCCACACCATAGCCGCAGTCCCCGACATCATCGGCAGCCTCAAGGCGAGTGGCTACCGTTTCCTCACCCTCCCCGAGTTGATGGACCTCGACGCCCGGACTCTCTGATACGGAACCCGTACCGGTTGCTGGCCGACGCATCCCTCCCCGATAGACGTAGCACGAGCACGGCGTTCCCAGGAGCAGGGAGCGCAGCCCTGGCTTCCCCTATCCTCACCACCGAATCTCCTGCTATCTCCGTCTCCCCCTCTCCGCGAGCTATGGTGGACTCTCCGAGGAGCAGCTCCCAGCTCCAGCTCACCTCGCCAAGATCTCGCGCGAGGTCGTTTACGACGAACAGCGGCAGGGAGAGCGCGGCACCCGCCTCGTAGCTCTCCTCGGGATATTCCGCGCAGATCAGAACCGGGGCCATGGCGGTCTTCAGGACCTCGAAAGCCGCCTTCGGCCTGCGTCTCCAGTCCACAACAGACCACGAGATGGCGGGTGCCGGGTCGTTGAGCATGAAAGCGAACGTCCCTCCTGTAGGGTGGTACTTGCGCCGCCGGAACAGCTCCGTGGCGTGCTTGAGCACCTCGGCCTGGTAGTCCTGGCTCATCCGCGCGAACAGCGCCCGATCCCCCTTCCAGGGGACGTAGCGCAGCATCCGCTGCGGCTGGAGGCGGTAGTTGAGCGAGAGGGCATCCCAGTCAGGCTCCGTCCCGGAAGGCCAGATCTCTTCCAGCGACTCCGGGTCGGGGAGCGCCTGCGCTCCGTATTCTGTCGGCAGCCGCGAGAGGCCAGGGAAGATCTTCACAACCCGCTCGAGGTCCCTGAACCTCCCGTAGTACCAGCCGAAGTACAGGTGGTTCGTCGTCAGGGGGTGGCCAGCCGCGTCTATCACGGGGCGGGATGCATCCTCTTCCTCGATCGAGCGTACCACCGCGGGACCCAGGACCCGCCGCTGCCACAATGCCCAGCGCGGCGAGAGCACATCGACCCCGGTGCGCAGGAGGTTCGGCAGATTCCACTTTTCGGGAGGCACCACGTAGAAGGGCTCGTCGTGGGCCAGGTAGACCCCGACGGAAGGGTAGCTGCGCAGATCCCTGGCCATCTCTCTCGCCTGCCTGATGGCGGGTTCCAGGACCTCCCTTTTGTGCGTCCATTGCAGGGGAAAGTCCTGGAAGACGAGGAGCCCGAGCTCGTCGCAGGCTTCGTAGAAGCTCCTCTCCGCCACGTGGACGTGAACCCTGACGGCGTTCATGCCGGCCCCGCGCACCAGAGAGGCATCCGCGCGCAGCCGCTCCTCCGAGCCCCTGGCAGGGTACACGTCCGTGGGCAGGTAGTTGATCCCCCGCATGAAGACGCGCTCGCCGTTGAGATAGATCCGCCAGTCGCGCAACTCCACGGTACGCGCGCCGCAGCGCACCGTCTCCTTTTCCTCACCGCAGCTTACTTCCACCTCGTACAGCGGCTGCTCTCCCCTGTCCCAGGTCCACCAGCGACGGACCTGCGGCAGGTGGAAACCTACGTCGAAGCGGTTGGTGCCCGCCTCCACCCGCACCTCGCGCTCGAACCCGGCGCCCGGAGCTTCGAATCCCAGGGGCCGCACCCGTCCCGTCAGCTTCTTCAGTACTCCCCGGCGGGCGTACAGGTCGACGTGCGCCCTTCCGTATCCCGAGCCATCCACGGCGGCTCCCAGAGATCTCATGCGTACCTCACCACTCGAGAGGAGCTCCACCACCCTGAAGATGCCGCCCGGGTTTATGTGGGGTGCCAACCCATCCCAGCGAGCCCACACCCCCCCGATGGTCGTCCGCTCGTTCTCCTCGCGCTCCTCGGGACTGTGCACCTCAACCAGGAGCTCGTTCTCGCCGGCTACGAGGAGATCGGTGACGTCGAACTCGAAAGGAGAGAGATACCCTTCGTGCCCTCCCAGATAGGTCCCGTTCAACCAGACGCGCGCAGAGTAATAGACGCCCCCGAACCGCAAAGCGAACATCCTCTCCTGCTCATCGGGCCGCCACGCGAACCGGCACCGGTACAAGACGAGCCCCTCGTACGCCACGAAGGCGTCTTCGAGCTGCCAGTGACCCGGAACGCGTATGGGCGTCCAGGCGCGTTTTATTCTCGCCGCTTCGGCCGCGTCGGCGAGCGGCGCGACGACGGGCACGGCGTCCCAGCCCTCGAGGGCTCGCGGAGGCCCGAGCCTGCTCTCCGGTGATCTCCTCGCTCTCACGATGCTGCTACCGTAGCACGGAATCTAGCTCGCCGGCCCCTCGAGTAAACACACGGCCATAGATCAGTCCCACTGTGCGAGAATGGTGGCTCTGGTTCGGTGGCACTGAGGGGGTATCGTGAAGCTGATCATGACCCACGGCTACATGCTCTCGGATACCGGGAGCAACGTCTATGTGCAGAGCCTCTGCCGCGCCCTGGCGCGCGAGGGCCACGACGTCCACCTCCTCTGCCAGGAACCCGAGCCGCTCTCCTACGACTTCGTAGACGAGTGGGCTGTGGTGGACGAGGGCAGCATCGATAAGCGAGGCGAGCAACAGACGCCCTGTCCGGGGCGCTGCACCGTCTACCGGCCGGAGATCGGCGACCTGTTGCCCGTCTACGTCTACGATGACTACCCCGGCTGGAGGGTCAAGACCTTCCTCGACCTGACCGACGACGAGCTCGAGAACTACGTCGAGAAGAACATCGGCGCGGTACGGACGGTGCTCGCGGCTTCCGGCGCGGAGGCGGTCGTCACCAACCACGCCGTGCCGGGACCCCTGATCGCGCGCCGCGCCCTCGAAGGCACCGATGTTCCCTACACGAGCATCATCCATGGAAGCGCCCTGCAGTACGTCTCCCGCAAGAGCGAGAAGTACATGAGGCTCACCCGCGAAGGACTGGATAAAGCGAAAAATATCCTGGCCCTCTCCTCCCACAGCGCGGGCACCATCGCCGAAGACTTCCCCGACTTCGCCGGCAAGACCTCGGCGCTGCCCGGCGGCGTGGACACGGATCTCTTCAGACCGGACGCGCTCGACCTCGGCATCCTGAAGAAGCTCTCGGGCGGCCCCGGGCGCGGTCCCGAACAACGAGCGGCCCTGAAGGAGGCCATCGGAGGCTCTGCGAGCGCCGACGAGCTGCTGGGAGCGCTCCGCGGGATCTCAGCCTCCTACGACGCCCGCTCGCACGACGAAGATGCCGGCGAACGGCTCGAGCGCTTTATCTCAGCCGACGCTCCGCTCGTGGTCTACGTGGGCAAGCTCATCCACTCCAAGGGCGTCCACAGCCTCCTCTCGGCCTTCGCGCGGGTGCGCATAGAGACGGGCGCGCGTCTACTCGTGATCGGCTTCGGCACCTTCCGCGAGGGCCTCGAAGCTCTTGCCCTTGCCCTGAGCACGGGTGACGAGAAGACTGTCGAGAGGCTGGCGGAGCTGGGCAAGCTGCTCGAAGGAGGCCAGGCGGGACCGCTCGAGCACTTCGAGGTGTCCCAGGAGCTGCTGCAGGACGCGGCCGGGATGGAGGATGATGTAGAGTTCATCGGCCCGCTGCGTCACGAGGAGCTCACCAGGCTCCTGCCGGCGGCCGAACTCGGGGTCGTGCCCTCCATCTTCCCCGAGACCTTCGGGCTCGTGGCTGCGGAGCTGGCGGCGTGCGGGGTAGTCCCTTTCGTGGCTGACCACTCGGGCCTGCGCGAGGCCGGAGAGATCGTCGGAAGGGGATTGCCGTTCGACCTTCACGTCGACATGGACGGCTTCGAGGCCAACCTGGCCCGTGCCTTGACGGACTACCTCGAGCTGCCGGAGGAAGAGCGGAAGGGGTGCTCGAGCACAGTACGGCACAACTGCGTCAAGTACCTGAGCTGGGGAACGCTGGCCGAGCAGGTGGTTGCCATCGCCGGCAAATCCACATAGACCCGCCGCGGATGCCGCCGGCTCCGCCTACAGCGGGCGCACCCTGATAACGTCCAGTAGAGGGAGGCCGCCCTCGACCTTGCCGTTCTCGAAGCCGGGCACGGTGACGCGCTGCCCAACGAGGGCGCTCAGGTCCACGCCGCTCGCGCGCAGGGCGTAGTGCTTGCCGGTTGCCTCGTCGGTGAGCACGAAGTCTCCGTACTGGGAGGTGGTTACTGCCTGCTGCTGGAGCGTCCCCGTCGCTGCGACAAGCGTCGGTGGACTCGGCACAACCACCACATGCATTCACCTCTCTTCGCGCCCTGCTCGCCGGGAAGGCGACGCTTCGCCCGTGTGGTACCATCTAAAATGGTTGACGCTGGCCGCTTTGGCTTGGCCGTTTGCCTTGCAATCTGGGCATCAACTGCTAGGATTGCCGGGTTTCATGGGCCCGTAGCTCAGTTGGGAGAGCGCCGCCCTCGCATGGCGGAGGTCAGGGGTTCAAGTCCCCTCGGGTCCACTCTAAGATCCGCGGACCTATGCGGTATAGATGGTAAAACAGAAGAGCCCCGGTCCAATGGCCGGGGCGTTTTGCTGCAACCGTACTGCAACCCGCGCTCATCCTAGAGCATCGCCCATCGCGCCGGCGGCG